>JBFMBP010000073.1 GCA_040755155.1 Candidatus Omnitrophota bacterium
ATGCAATAAGTAATATTCACGAGACAAAAGAGGTGATTGATAGGGCAATTTCTATAAATCAGATGGGTTTGCAAAAAATCGATTCGTTGCATCTCGCCTGCGCCATTCTAACTAAATGCGAGTATTTTCTGACTACGGATGATAAAATATTAAAAAAACAGATCGAAATTGAATTTATATATATCCTTGATCCAATAGCATTCGTAAAGGAGATATTGCCTTGATAACGGATACGGAAATTAAAATAAAAGGGATGCAAATCCTGGCGGCATATCTTGGCGATGTTGAAGCCGAACGCTTTATTGCTCTTATCCAGCGAGAGCCTTTCGACTATACGAAATGGCGGCAAGGAATGGATGAAGACTTCTCTATTAAGGAAATCAGTCAAAAAGCGATGGCCTTAAAAATAAAAAACGCCGAATCAAGCAGCGCCGCCGAATTGACGTAAGGCGGAGCTTTTTCGGGTAAGATTATAGAAAGATCAAACAATACGCTTTATCTTCGAATCCGGCGATGAACAAAATTCCTTTACTTTACCAGAATTAGAAAATGGTGTGATATATAATATCCAATTTAAACCAAAAGCCGTTAAGGACTTGAAAAATCTCCCGGCGACAAATCAATCTCGGATTTTCGAAAAGATCGAGGAGTTGCGGATAAATTTGAATGGAGATGTGAAACGCTTAACGAATTTTAGCGTAGAATATCGATTACGGGTAGGCGATTATCGCGCTTTATTCGATGTGGTAGGACAAACCATTATCATTTACCGCATACGGCATCGTGGTGAAGCCTACCAATAAGGAGAATGTCATGGGAATCTTAAAAGCGCAAATCATCGAGAAAGACGGAAAAAAGGAATTCGCCGTTTTGCCGTATGATGAATTTCTGAAGATCCAAGAGGATTTGGAAGATTACGAAGACCTGCGTTGCTTGCGCGAAGCCAAAGAACTCGAAAAAGACGCTCCGACCATCGATTTATCGGAGGTCAAAAAGAAGCTGCAGGAAATATTGCCTTGATAACTGATACGGAAATAAAAATAAAAGGATTGCTAATCCTAGCGGAAAACCTTGGCGATATTGAAGCCGAACGCTTTATTGCTCTTATCCAGCGAGAACCTTTCGACTATACGAAATAGCGGCAAGGAATGGATGAAGACTTAGCTATTGAGGAAATTAGTCAAAAAGCGATGACATTGTCTGAATCTGGATATCCAGGATTAAAGGATGCCCGGGATTTTTTTATCCTGAAAATCCTTAAAATCCTGGCCATCCTGATTCTGACAAACAACCAGAGAATGGTATTTACCCAATCCTGAGACGCTCTAATTCTATTTCTCATAAAACCAACCCACCGGAATCGAATGGAAAACCAACCCGGTCATTTGGAAATTCGGTTCGCCTTTGCGCCAGTGGTAATAGGTGAGGAGAGCGCGGTTGTTCAACCATGTTATGCTGGTATAAGCGTAGCAGGAATCGGGATCGTCTTCGATGTTTTTAACATGTTCCCAGGTTTGGCTTTCGTCGCGGCTGACGGCGGCGGTCAGCGGCGAGCGTCCGCGCCAACCTGCTTTGTCTCCTAGGGGATTGTTGTTCCAGACGAGAAGGAGATCGCCGGTTTGGGGGATGCGGGATATCGTCGAGGGCGAGGCGGGGGCCGTTAGTTCCGTGGCTTGCGGCTGGCTCCAAGTCTCGCCGCCATCACGGCTGAGGGCGCGATAAATGCGGTTCAATCTCGTGCGGATGATCATCATGACGACGCCGTCTTTCATTTCCACCAATCCCGGCTCCATCGCGGGAGAGCCTTCCAGAACCGCTTCGCCCTTGCCTTTTTTCCACGTTTCCCCTTCGTCGTCGGAATAATAGCAGAAATCCACCTGATTGTTGTAATCCTTGGAAATATCCGGCGTGAAGGCGATGGGGGCGAGAATTCGTCCCGTGGATAATTGAATGGCGCGGGCGTTGTTCATGATGTTATAGCCCGCCTGAGTGGAAGCCTTAATGGGAGATGTCCAGGTTTTGGCATCGTCAGCGGATTTGCGAACGAATAAATGCAGATCGTCAGGGCCGTTTTTCTGCAAATAGAAAAAAAGTATGGCGCCGGACCGCAAGCGTAAAAACGATACGCTCATCACGTTCTGCATGCCAGTGTTTTCCTGCAGGATGAATTCATTGCCCCAAGTTAGGCCGCCGTCTTGGCTCTTTTTCGCGGCGACGACGGCGCTGGCGTGATCCGCCGAGCCGGTGAAGCGGCTCCAGGCCAGGAGCAGCGTCCCATCCTTCAAAACGACTATATCGCCTTCGCTGTTGCGGGGATTGTCTTGAGAGGGGGGGCAGACCATCGTCCAAAAAGGTTTGCCCGGCGCTGGTTCTTCCGCAAAACATAGGTTTAAGAATGAGATAAGGAAAACGACGGAGAGAAATGTCATGGAAATATCCCTTCTTGTTAAGTTCAATTAATCGAGCCTCTTGCAAAATTCCTTTATTCCTCCCCCAAGCTTGGGGGAGGTTAGGAGGGGGTTGACGTAAGTCCTTTAAAATCAACCCCCCTCTAACTCCCCCCAAGCTTGGGGGGAGAATTAAAGATGGATTTCATTAATTTTGCAAGAGCCTCAATCGTTACTAAATTTTCCCAGTGCATTTATTGCATTTCCTTTCCTTCATCTAATACTACAAAACTTCATCTTCTGGTTGAATGGGAGTAGTTAAGGGCAGAAAAAACCTTGCCCTTGCCACTCGAACATGGCATCGAATGAACATGCGTTCACTATCTTGGCGCCATATTTGCAGTATTACGTTATGCCTAATTTCGTCCAATCCTATTGGGATGGCGAAAAATCGACGCTGAGATTGGAGTTTTTAATCCATGAGACGAGAGAGCGAATTAGTGCATAAAAACGAAGAAGAGAAGCAACCGCAGGAATGGGAAACATTGTTGGAAGACATTACGGTGGAACGCAATTGGAGAGAGGCGCCTTGGGATCCGAGTACGCTGGCCAACTTGCATGAAACATTGAAATGGAACGAATTGATGGACGAAAGAATCGACCTTTATTCCGACGACGAGAAAACGAATCGGATTCGCATTATCCAGCAAATCGCAGAACGCAAGTTGAACGGAACGACTCGGCAGTGTTTTCTGCTCTATCTGAATGCGGGTCTAACGCAGAAGCGTATTGGAGAGTTGCTAAGAGTGCATGAAGACACGGCGCGGCGGTCTATCGAACGGGGCATCGAAATCGTGAGGGAATGCTTGAAAGAAAGTCCTTTAGGGGAATTTCCCGCTGCGAAAGGAAGGCGGCCCGTTGTGCGGGTGCGTATTTTTCCTCTTGATAACCGTAAGGAAAAAGAGGAATTTCAGCGTTTCTTAAACGATCACGCTATAATCCATATTTCCTATAGCGGGGAACGTTTGTTTCGGGAAGCGATGGCCGTTTATCTGACGGGAAAACCTGGAAGCCGAAAAGATAATACGCCGATACAGGATTAAGCGGTTCAGGATAAAAGAAATATGCAGGGTGGCGAGCTCCGCCGATAGCGAATAATCTTTATTCTTTTGTGTACTCTTGAATGGCGTTAGATTTTTTCCGCGTCGGGGGGAGGCGCCGATTTGGGTTGGCCGCAATCGGCGCCTTTAGCCCCGCAATTTTGGCAAACCCATACTATATTGACGCGAGTGAAAATATAAAGGCCGCCCGATATGATCGGGATGCCCAGTAATCCCCAAAACGTGAGAAAAAGCGTAGTGGAAAAACAGATGCCAAGAAAAACTACGCCTAAACCGACCAAAGGATTGATAAGAGAGCGTTTTTCCGCGATCACGACGCCGTCGCAACGCAGACAGGGAGGCAAATCGCTTTCAATGACGGGGGCCAACACGGCGTGACGTCCGTCATTGAGGTTGGGGAGCGGTTCGGACGGCGTTTTCTTAAATGTTATTTCTTCTGGGACAAACTCCTCGAATTCCTCGTCTGATGGTTCGGCGGCTTGCGGCTCAACGCTCTCTTCCTCTTCTTCAACTTGTTCTTTAGGCAGAACCAAATCATGAGAAGAAATGATATTTTTGAAGATGGAATTGTTGCGCATTCCGTCGAATTCCCGATCTTCCTTCGCCCAATCGGAGCATTCGGGATTCAAGCGGCACGCCCGATCGATATAGACCAGAGCATTGTCTTTATCGCCAAGTTGCGCATAACTGCAAGAAAGATTATAGAGCGCTTCCACATTTTCAGGACTTTCGAGAATCGATTCTTCGAAAAAGGTAACGGCTTTTTCGTAATCCTTATTGTGGAAGTGGGTCATTCCTTGTTCGAAAAGGATTCTGGCTTTTCCTTGCGACATGATTGGTTGTTCGCTCCGGAAATTCCTTACGCCGAATAAATACCAGCCTATTACACCTATTATAATGTAATAATGATCGCAATACTAGAGGATAAATAATCCAATCGTTACAATCGCATCAATTATAATATTACAATTTGCTAAATTATATAATTCATAATAAAATAATATTATAGTTAAATAATGATAAATGTGTCGTTGCTTACGGTTGGTCTATTCATTATGTTGCGATAAAGCGATATTCGGGATAACTCTATTTTTCCCCAATTAAAATCCTCCTTCTAAATACGATGTTTTCAATAATCCTACCGGCAACGATCTTTTCTTTTGGGGAAATAAAGGAGGGTCAACGATAACCTATTAATATAAATCATCTTAGCCATCGAGGGTCGATAGGGAGAATGGATTTAAGATTTTTTTGAAATACTATCTTAGGAAATTTAATTTAAAAAAAATTAAATTTCCTCTTGACTGCACAACATATAGGGTATATTTTCATAATCCCCACTACAAATAGTTATCGAGTAGGGTTAAAATAATTCGATGAAATGGACGGGTTCTTCGCATTAGAGGGAAGGAGACAGGCGATGGCTGTTGCTGAAACAAGTTTTGCGGTACCTGTAATGGAACCGCAGACCAGGATTGAGGGAAACGGAAAAAAGTGTGGAGCGAAGGAGAAAGGATTGCGATTCAAACGGGTATATACCAAAGAAGGCGTCGATCCGTTCTCCATAGTGGAATGGGAAGAACGGGACGCCGTCATTACGGGAGACAAAGGGGAAATCGTCTTCGAACAGAAAGGCGTCGAATTCCCTGCGGCCTGGTCGCAGATGGCGACGAAGGTTGTGGTCTCCAAGTATTTTCGAGGCGCGTTGGG
Organism: Candidatus Omnitrophota bacterium; assembly: GCA_040755155.1. NCBI lineage: Bacteria > Pseudomonadati > Candidatus Omnitrophota > Candidatus Omnitrophota bacterium. The sequence continues at coordinate 5,219 of JBFMBP010000073.1, forward strand.
CACTCCGGGAAGAGAGCGCAGCGTAAAGCAGCTGATTTCGCGCGTAGTCAATACCATCGTTTCCTGGGGAGAGACGCAGAATTATTTCACGGCAAAGGAAGACCGGGACGCCTTCCATGACGAATTGATCTACCTGCTTTTGCATCAACACGCCTCCTTCAACAGCCCGGTATGGTTCAACTGCGGCGTGGAAGACGATCCGCAATGTTCCGCCTGCTTCATCAATTCCGTTGAAGATACGATGGATTCGATATTAAGCCTGGCCAAAACCGAAGGCATGTTATTCAAATACGGATCCGGGACGGGAACCAATCTTTCGCCGCTGCGTTCTTCCAGAGAATTGCTGCACGGCGGGGGCACGGCGTCAGGGCCAGTTTCGTTTATGAAGGGATACGACGCTTTTGCGGGAGTGATCAAATCCGGCGGAAAAACCCGGCGGGCGGCCAAAATGGTGATCTTGAACGCCGATCATCCCGATATTGTAGATTTCATCCAGTGCAAAGCGCATGAAGAGAAAAAGGCATGGGCTTTGATCGATATGGGATATGACGGCTCGTTCAACGGCGAGGCGTACGGCTCCGTCTTTTTCCAAAACGCTAACCATAGCGTGCGCGTTACGGACGAGTTCATGGAAGCGGTGGAGAAAGATGGAGAATGGGCTACCCGCTTTGTGGAGAAGGAAGGCGTCTGCGAAACCCACAAGGCGCGCGATCTTATGCGCTTGATTGCGGAAGGAACGCATATCTGCGGCGATCCGGGGATGCAGTTCGACACGACGGTCAACGCCTGGCATACTTGTCCCCATTCCGGACGCATCAACGCTTCCAATCCCTGTTCGGAATACATGTTTTTGGACGACACGGCTTGCAACCTCGCGTCGTTGAACCTGATGAAATACCGGCGGGAAGACGGGACATTTGAAGTGGAGAAATTCATGCACTCGGTGGATATCCTGATCAGCGCGCAGGAATTCATCGTCGACAACGCCAGCTATCCCACCAAGAAAATCGACCGCAACAGCCATATCTTCCGTTCCCTAGGGTTGGGGTACGCCAATCTGGGGGCGTTGCTAATGGCGACGGGATTGCCTTACGACAGCGACGAGGGGCGCGACTACGCCGCTTGCATTACCTCGTTGATGACGGGCGAAGCCTACGCCCAAAGCGCCCGCATCGCCGAGACCGTCGGAACGTTCGAGGGCTTTCCGAATAACCGGAATTCGATGTTGAGGATTATTGACAAGCACCGCCAGGCTTCCCGAAAGATCGCGGGAACGCGGATTCCCGCCGATTTGTTGATGGAAGCGAAATCCGTTTGGGATGTTGCCTATCAGTTAGGGGAGCGGTTCGGATACCGCAATTCGCAGGTTACGGTTTTGGCGCCGACGGGAACGATCGGCTTCATGATGGATTGCGATACCACTGGCGTGGAGCCGGATATCGCTCTGGTGAAATACAAAAACCTGGTGGGCGGCGGGACATTGAAAATCGTCAACAATACCGTACCCAAGGCGTTGAAGCAGCTGGGCTATCCGCCGGATGAGATCAAAGCGATTGTGGACTATATCGATGCGCACGACTCCATTGAAGGCGCTCCCCATTTGAAGCTGGAGCATCTGCCCGTGTTCGATTGCGCCTTCAAGGCGGCCAAGGGCGCGCGAACCATTCCTTACATGGGGCATATTCGCATGATGGGAGCGGTTCAGCCGTTCATTTCCGGCGCCATTTCTAAAACCGTGAATCTGCCCAACAGCGCCACGGTGGAGGAGATCGAAAAAGCGTATATCCAATCCTGGAAATTGGGCCTCAAAGCTGTAGCCATCTACCGCGACGGTTGCAAACGGACGCAACCGCTGAACACTAGCCGCAAGAAAGATAAAGCGGCGACGACGCGGGTGGAATCGATCATGGAGCCAAAGCCCTACCGGCGGCGCTTGCCCGACGAGCGGCAGGCGATCACCCACAAATTCAGCATTGCGGGGCATGAAGGCTATATCACCGTCGGCCTTTATCCCGACGGCAAGCCGGGCGAGATTTTTTTGACCATGGCCAAAGAGGGCAGCGTCGTATCGGGGCTGATGGACAATTTCGCCACGGCGGTGTCGCTGACGCTGCAATACGGCGTGCCGCTGCAAGTGCTTTGCAATAAATTCGCCCATACGCGCTTCGAACCGGCGGGCTTCACCAACAACCGGGAAATTCCCATCGCCAAATCGATCACGGACTACATTTTCCGCTGGTTGGCTTCCAAATTTCTATCCGACGAAGAAAAAGAAGTGATCGGCATCATCAATCGTGACAAGCCGGCCAAAATCGAATTGCTCGCTAACGGCGTGGAAGAAAATGGCTTGGCGGCTATGTCGGGAACGGGCAATGAAGGAAAGATGTTCTCCTTCGAGCTGCAGACCGACGCGCCTCCCTGCCACGAATGCGGCGCCATGATGATTCGCAACGGAGCCTGTTACAAATGCCTGAATTGCGGGGCAACCAGCGGCTGTTCGTAAGAACGGACAGCGCTTTTCGCGAAATGAAGACGGGGCGGCGGCAATGCCGCTCCGTTTGTTTTGTATGGCGATAGGCTATGTTTTATGCTATTCCGCATGGAATTTATTTCTCTCCAAAATGGCTGATCTTTGCCTGCAAGTCAACATGAATAATCATAATGGCCGGTGTTCCCACCGATCCTATTCAAGGACATTTATATAATATTTGTTGCTTATTCATGTTTTATTTTTTTTGATTATTTTTATTTTTCTATTGACAATTTGATATTTTTAAGATTTAATCCCTTTTAGCGAATGCGCGTTGGGCGCTATTCACAACTACATATTTCACCAAAGGAGGATGCTTATGCGTACTTGTAGTATCATTATGCTCGCAGTCTGCCTATTGACGGCAGCGCCATTGGCGCAGTCGCAAGCACAGACGCAGGAGTCGTATCCGGCGCCGGTTTCCGAATACGCGGAAAAAACGGGGCCGAATACGATGACGTTTCTCGCTTATCCCAAGTATTACAAACTTGCGGATGGGGCGCTGGAGTTGGTCAACACCAACCTCACCGCGTCAAAAAGCGGCGAGTGGGATTACGAGGTGACGGCGGGGATTTGGCAGCTTTTCGTGCGTGTCGATGGAACGTTTCAAGCGCGCCACGAGGGCGACATCTTCACCTACCGCTTCGCCGGACTAGGCGTAGGCCGGGGAGCAAACTTCAAGCCGCTGGATTTAGACATACTAAACTGGGAAAATATCAGCGTCGTGGGCGACAGCGTGCGTTGGTCTGAGGTTCTGCCCAACGTGGACGTGACAGTGCGCTATATCCACGATATTCTCAAGGTGGATGTAAAAGTAAAACAAGCGTTGATGGCGAACTTGCGAGCGCAGACGAAAGCGGGAGCATTGGACGCCGGTGAATTCCTAACGGCGCGTTTCGAAATCCCGCAAGCGCTCGTAACCAGCCAACCCATGCAAAACGGGGAAGCGCGCGACCTCTACGCCGAACCAATCAGCGTAGATCAGCCGCTGTACTTCGAAAAGAACGGCAAGGCCATTCAAAAACTGCGCCCGGTAGAAACTTACATTCTCGATGCCAAAGGCGACCCCATCGAGGATCGCTCGATAACTATCCAAACCGCCCAGCAATGGCGTCTCAGCCAAGAAGGCGCAGGCGTTGCGGAGATGTCGGCGCGGCTGGGAGATTTGGCGGATGCCCCGGATGGGGATGTGGTCATCGATCCGAGTATGGTGTTCGAATCCCAGAACTTGATCGTCGATTCCCTTCTCGATTATGAAAATCAAAGTACGAATTACTTCAGCGCAACATCGGTTTCAATGAGTTATAAAGATCGGTTTATTATTGGTTTTAATGTGGGCAATTCATCCGCTCTCTTGCCTGAAGGCATTACCGTCACCGATGCTAAAATATCATTGCACCTTATTTCCAATTCGGCATCGGATGATTTCCGTTTTCACAAAGTAAAAGAGAATTGGGACGGCATGTATGTAACGTGGTATAATAAAGCGAATAATTCATTATGGACAACATTAGGCGGTTACTTTGAAGATTGGCATTACGCAAGTCCGAAGGTTACAATTCCTTATATATCGCCATTTGTAGGCGGCGATATTGAAATACCTGTTCCACAAATATTCAAATCGCATTACTCCAATACGGTGAACCATACGTATTACCGAGGATCTATATTAAAGAGAGTTGTTGATACATCGGGATCGAATGTCACAAACATTGCGACATGCGATAATACAACGGTTGCGTATAGGCCTAAACTCACGGTCTCATACAAAAAAGTATTTGGCTGCGATATCGGCGCTCAATATCATGATATATCTGTTGCCAATCGAGCCGCAAATGCGGATGCCGATGGATTCAAAATTTTTCGCTACTTTATTGGGAATGAAGATAATCCTTCAACAAAAATACCGTTGTATTTTAGCGGAATCGAAAGTGATCAAAAAGTAATTTGTGTATTTCCAGCGAAAACAGGCGTATATAGCTATTCCTCTGCCAATGATTATGCATCTAACATAATTACAAGAATGGGATATATTAATAGTAGTGATTTCTACAAAGTGGCAGCCATAGAATTAGGTAACGAAGAAGAAGGAGTTTGGTGGAGTACGCCGCCACCACCATGGTGGTATGGTTCACAGGCGGATGGGGGGCGTTTCGCTGATTATTATCTGGCGGCTAGATCAAGCATCAAGCAACAATCATGGGGGAATCAAGTTGAGATTATCAGCGGGGGTACAATAAGTCAACATGGGTTTTTATCGTTTGGTTCAAGCTACCAATATGGTAGTCCAGGTGAATTTATTCGGGGATTTATCGAAAAATGCCAGCAAGAAGGAAATAATAGCAACGATTTATTGCCGGATACTTTAGCCATTCACCTCTATACCGGTAAGTATAGTCCAGAATTTAAAATTGGGCCGGTAGATAAGCCGGAAACGGATATGGTTAGCCGATTGAGGGAATTATTTGATATTTGCGATGGGGAGGGCTATTTACCCAATTTTTCAATAACGGAATTTGGTTTTAGCCCAACATGGGGGAATATATATGCTCCCGCGAACGGCATGAGCGAATATTCTCAGGCCGTGTATTATCTACGCGCGAATTTGATTCATGCCCTTCATGGAAATAATGATGGCTCTCTATTGCGCGGAATAGGATGGAAAGACTATCAATATTATCAACATCCTTATAATGGCGATGATACGGGCATGCAAGTCAAGATCAACAACAATGCCGTAGACAGGAAAATCCGCAAAGTGGCGCATGAATTATTTACGGGTTCGACGTTAGGATTTGAAGACGACAATTTTAAAGTGATTACGCCGTATTATCGATCATATATAGGCAATCATTTAACGGGAGTTTGCGCATGGAAGGATTTAAATCCGCCTTCGCAATATTCGAACGTTTTATGGGTTGCCGTGTGGCGATTTCAGTTTGATACTAATTTTTGGACTTTCGAAAGCGAATCGCGATCGGTTGTAATAGACGGCGTTTATAGCGGTTATGCCAGCGCTGCCTTTCAATTCAATTTCGATGCAAGTCCGCCAGCGCTTCAAGCGAGAAATTATACGATTAATGTACAACCCAATACTCCGACTGGAAAAACGACCATAACAATCACGGATGATAATCTTAGTGATAGTTATAAAGTAGTTAACGAAAATCCTATTTTTATTAAATTGACAAATTAAAAAGGAGAATAATCATGAAAAAAATAAATATCGTAAAGATGTCATTTTTGACTATATTGATGACGTCGCCGAATGTTTTCGCCGAACCAATGTACACAATTGCATTCCCGGATAGTACTTACAATTTCCCAAGAGCTGTGATTTCGCCAGACGGAAATAATTTCGCTTTGGGCTTATTATCCTTAAAATCGTTTGCGTCTGCACTCGCCAGAGAAGAAAGCGTCTTGTGGGATGGCGATTCGTACATAAGCAATATCGCCTATTCGCCGGACGGCAATTATTTATTTGTTGGCGATTACGAATATCAGGGTAAAATCATCGACGCAAGAACCGGTAAAATATTATTCGAAATAAAATCCTATACGTATTCTCACCGCAAGGAAATTAAGTTTCCCAATACAGGCGGAATCAACTGTTCGGAATTTTGGCCCGATGGATCGAAACTTTTAACCGCCGATAGCGAGGGATTTGTTGAACTATGGGATGTTAAAACAGGTAACAAGGTACATCAATACGATTTGCCATTGGACTACATGAAGTATATAAAATTATCGCATGATTGCAAGCGGCTATATGTTCAGGGCATTGGCGCTTTTACTACAATTGATTTAGACAATGAGAAAATAATAGAAATGATTTCTTCGGAAACATCTTCCCTATCTGCGGATGTAAAATGGCTATTGTCAAATGCAGGGCAGATAGTACACATTAGAGATGTTGATACAGGTGAAATCATAAAGGAATTTTCATTGAGACTTCCAGAATTTGTAAATTCATTAGACATATCAAGCAATAAAAAATATTCGGTTATTGGGGGATTGAATAGAAATGGAATATATTCCCCAAGAATGATTCTCAATAACGAGACAGGCCAAATTGAAAGAACATATCCGGATACAAAAGGAAGATCAAAAAATGATCCATATGGAAACGATATAATTATAAGGTTTTTCCCCGATGGACGCCGATATTTAACCGTCAATGGTTCGAATGTACATATCTGGGACATCAGCGACCTCTATGCCAACGTGGAGGGAGCAAACATCCACAAGTAAGCCGCGCGAAGCGCGTTGGGCGCAACGGCGGGGCATGGCGGAGACGCCATGCCCCGCTAATTTTGCTTGCAGGTTCCAGTTGTATGACGCTTTTCGCTTATTCCCATTATTACCTCCCGGCTGGCGGAGCATTAAAGTTGCGCAGAGCGAGTGCAAAGCGAAACGCAGTCCGCCAATTACCTAACTGATCGAAAGATACTCCGGCGTGATGAAGAGTTCGCCTTTCAGAAAGCCGAGCGCTTCGTAGGCGCCGCGCAAGGTTTCGATGGCGTCTTCCACCACCCGGCGATGGGGGAAGAGCCTCTCGTCGGAAGCGCAGGCCTGGATGACTTTATTTTTGGCGAGGCGCATCCCTTTTTTGACGAACAGAGTGTAGATGAAGAGCAGCCGTTTGCGCATGGCTTCGTCTTCTTCGTAGACCAGCGCCTGTTTCAGCGGCGACATCACTTTCTCCCGCTCCTTGGCGGAACCGGGATCGTAGCAGGTGGTCATCTTGCTGGCCACTTCGTCGCGGGCCAGTTGGAGAAAGTAACTCAGCTGCTTTTCCGATAGGGGCTTTTCGCTGCGGGCGAGGCGGCGGAGGCTGTGGGACAAGGCGCCGCTGAGAACTTTGGCGTCGATGGGGTACCCGTAGTGGCCGATGTGAAGATTCTGAAAATAATTCACCAGTTTGCCGATGGAGTGAATGATGCCTTCCATCGGCAAGGCGGAATGCTTTCTGGCGAACGTATTGGCGACTTTGGGATCGATTTTCCATTGGCTAATAAGATGTTCTTTGATCTGGTTCCTGCGAAAGAATTCTTGGGGCGATTCTTTGCGGCGCTTTCGAGGCTTGCTGGGAGTGATTGCCAAAATGGACATCCTTTACCGTACCCCCTTTTCGATTCCCATCGCTCGTTATTCTCCGGTGAGTTATGAATGCAATCCATTAATGGATTTGTGGTTTCATGCGTTCAATTCGTAAATTTGAGAAATATAATCGAATTTCTATATAACCGCTCATTATAAAAAACATATCCCTAACTCAACGTCAAGGCTCAAAAACGGTTTTTTTGGAAAAGCCGTGGACGCAAAAAATGGAATCGTTTTCATTCCTGCTCCGGATCGGCGCCCCCTTCCTCTTGCCGTTGTTAGGATATTCGAAGCGCGCGCAAAGCTGTTGGGAAAAACCGGGAAATTCCCGTAAATCGCCTCGTAAACCGTGAATCCTGGAGCCGGTTTGTCCCCAACCTCAAACGCATAAACATTCTCCATAGCGGAATATTACGCTATATGTTAACAGAAAATTCGACTGATCGTCAATCATTTTTTTTCGATTTTTTTCTTGCCGCTTCCTGCGCGCTAGACTTTCTTTTTTTCCCCTCGCAAGCGAGAATTATTTCAATGCGTTAAAAAAAATGAAATATCCTACGGATGGAGTTCCGTCAAAAAACAGCGGAATTCGTTTTCATTGTCACAAGAATCGTATATAATTGCGGAGAGAATGTTTCATTGGGAGCGCTTGCAAGCCATTCCATAAAATCTTTGGAATCTAATGATCGATGGGAAAACCTTTAACGGATGACAATTCCAAGAAACTGCATGTTTGCCTGGACGATAAATCGGGAGCGGTTTTTTACGCCTCTATGATTTTCCGGAAAGGCTTCCATGCGGAGTTGAGGACGTCTTGGAAAATCGAAAAAGGAATGACATTATTGATGATGCCCGTGCCGGAAGGTTGGGACGGGAAGGAATTCAAAGCGGACGAGATTCGAAAAACGCCGGGAACGTTTGAAGCCCATATTAATCGAACGGAAGGCAAGGGACTGTTTCATGTGAGAATCCTGTCCGAAGATCAGAAGGATATCGTCAATAAATTGCGTTCGGGAAGTTATTTTGAGGACAGCGCCAAGATCGAAACATCGGAAGCGGGCGCCATCGTTACGATCAAGATGACGGGAAAATACAACATCGAATCGGCCATTCGGCTGGAATCCGTCATTCGCGACCTGCCGGGAACCAGGACGCGCATCCTGTTGGATATGAGTCAAACCACGTATCCTATCAAAACCGGCGTCGGCATGTTGTTGAACGTTTTGAAAATGGCGAACGATATTGGATTTAAAACCAACATCCTCGTCAAACCGGAAACGGGATTGGAAAAAGCGCTGTTGGAAAGCGAATTCGACGACGGCGCCAAAATCTTCACCGATCGCGATATCGCTGTTTCCGCATTATTATTGGCGGATGCGGAGTAGGTTTAATTCAAAAGATGGCATTTAGAATAATCGATGGGTCAAATAATGCGGCCCATCCGGCTGTTCTGCGCATAGTTGACTTTGAAGCGGAAATGTAGAAGAGGCGTCCCGCCGCGGCCGAGATAGTATACGGATCCGGCGGCAGGAAGTCCCTCCTCCATTTCTTCCCATAAAAATCGATAGTCCGATAGCGGCGTTTTTTTTCTTATTAAAAACGCTTGGATAAAAGAGGGCGTATTTTCAACGTCGAGGATTCCGGCTCTCTTTTACTCTAAAAACGCTAACAATGAATGAACGCTCCGATGCAATCTCTTCCTTGCCGGGCGGCGCCGAGAAGAAAAATCATGAACGATGCGATCACCGAACAACGCGCGTCTTTGGACGATAATCGAATCCGGCAAATGCGGGAATTGGCGGAGCGCATGGGATTCGACGATATGGATCCCGCTCTTCTGCATCTGGCGTTATGCCATAGTTCCTATGCGAACGAGCAGGAGGATTGCGAGAATTTCGGCAACGAACGATTGGAATTTCTGGGGGACGCCGTCGTGGGCTTTGCGGTAACGGAATTGCTGTATACCCATTATCCCCACTTGAGGGAAGGCCAACTTTCCAAGATCAAATCCATCGTCGTCAGCAAACGCATTCTAGCCCAACGGACGATCGAATTGAACTTAGGGGAATTCTTGCTGTTGGGCAAAGGGGAAGAGCAGACGGGAGGACGTACCCGCTTTTCCATCTTGGGCAATCTCTTCGAAAGCATTGTGGGGGCGATTCATCTTTCCTGCGGCATCGCGGCGTCCAAGCGCTTCGTTCTTGACGAATTGGAGGAAGAAATCGAAAAAGCGGTGCGGGGCGAGAGCATCGTCGATTATAAATCCAAACTGCAAGAACAGGTGCAGAAGAAATTCGGCGTCCTGCCATCGTATAAAATGATATCCGCCGTCGGTCCCGATCACGACAAAGATTTCGTCGTCGAGGTTTTCGTCCGCAAGAAACGGATTGGAGTCGGCGATGGAAAAAGCAAAAAGAAAGCGGAAAAACAGGCCGCCGCCGACGCCCTGCGGCTAGTCGAAAGCGGCGTGGATATCGACTTTTTATGAATTTTTAATTCTTAATTCTTAATTTTGGATTAACAATGAAAGAAAACCTTATTAAAGAAAAAAGTTATCAATTTGCTTTGAAAATCAATCGATTGTATCAATCTATGGTTGAGAAAAGAGAATTTGTTTTATCCAAACAATTGCTCCGTTCTGGAACCAGTATTGGCGCTAATGTCGAAGAAGCGCTTGCAGGGCAAAGCCGAGCTGATTTTTTATCTAAGATGTCAATTGCTTCAAAAGAAGCCAGGGAGTGTAATTATTGGCTGAGATTAATAAGAGATTCAAATCTGGTTATCGAAAATAAAATTGAGCCATACCTTGAAGAATCAGATACGATTTTACGAATTTTGACTTCCATTGTAAAATCGACGCAAGAAAAAATAATTCAAAATCAAAAATCAAAAATTCAAAATCTATGAAAATCCTGCCTCTCTATATTCCCAATGAAGGATGCCGCAGCCTTTGCGTTTATTGCAACCAATCGCTGGTGGTCGGAGCGGCGGAAGAACGGTCCTCGTGGTCATCCCGCCTTCACGCCATCGACGAATCGGAAGAGACGTGGGAGATCGCCTTCTACGCCGGAACCTTCAGCGCTTTGCCGCAAGAAGAGATGAAGCGTTGTTTCGCGGAGGCGGCGCCGTACCTGAAGCGGGCGAACGTGCTTGGGCTGCGCCTGTCCACGCGCCCGGACCGGCTGCCGGACGATACGCTGGCATTCTTAAAGCGCGAGGGCATCAGGACTATCGAACTGGGAGTGGAATCTCTGGATGACGCCGTGTTGGAGAAAAGCGCACGGGGACATAACGCCGTAGAAGCGCGCGGCGCCTGCGAGCGGGTGAAGCGCTGCGGCTTTAAGTTAGGGATTCATCTGATGTGCGGCTTGCCGGGACAAAATTTCGATTCGTGGAAGCAAACCGTTCAGGAAGCGGCGGCCTTACGCCCCGATTTCGTGCGCATTGCGCCGACGCTGGTTTTGAAGAAAACCCGCCTCGAACGAATGTTTCTGCGCGGAGAATATCAACCGTTGAGTTTGGAGGAAGCCATCGAACAATGCGCCTATGCTCATGCGGCGTTTCTGCGGCGGGGAATCGACGTGGCTCGCATCGGGTTGGCGTTATCCGACGATCGGGGGGACGGAGCGGAGAAGGTCGCGGCGGGGCCGTGGCATCCCGCCCTGCGTCATGAAGTGGAATCGCAACTGGCGCAGAAAACCATTCTCGCCGTCCTGCGGCGCGAAGGCGGCGCCGAGGTTGTCATTCATCCCCGCGACGTTTCTATTACCACCGGAGCAGAGCGGCGCAACCTGCGCTGCTGGGAACAAGAGTTAGGATACCCTATCGCCATCGCTCGCCAGGAAGAGCAGGCGCGGGGAACCTTTCGCTGCGGCGAGGGAGCCTCCCATCCGTTATTCTGGGAGGATGACGATGAATAACGGGCGCGTTCTCGCCGTGGATTATGGAACCAAGCGCATCGGCCTGGCGTTGTCCGACGCGCTGAGAATTACGGCGCAGCCGTATAGGACGCTGGAACGGAGCGGCGACGAAGCGCTGCTGCAAACCTTCGCCGATATTGTGCAGCAGGAGAACGTAAGCGAAATTTTGATGGGATTGCCGAAGCGGCTGGACGGCTCGCTGGGGGATATGGCAAAAGAGGCAAAAGCCTTTGGCCAACGCCTAAAAGAACGCATAGAAATTCCCGTGCGCTACTGGGACGAACGATTTTCCACCCACGCCGCGCAACGGGCGTTATTGGAAGGCGACGCCAGCCGCAAAAAGCGGAAACAGGTCATCGACAAAACCGCGGCGGCCTGGATGCTGCAAGGCTACCTCGATTCGCAGGCGCGGGGGTGAGGTTTTTTTTGTCTAAATCGGGATGGCCAGGATTTGCAGGATAAAGAATCGAAATCATCCTTGTCTTCTTTTACCCTTTATATAATGATTCAAAAAAACTCCGCGCCTTTAGCACGGAAAAGGTATAAGGGCTAATAATTCCGAGCGAGACGAAATCCAATATCATTATTCCCATCGACCGGGGAGTTGTACCGAATACTTGACCTACAAACAGATGCATCACCAGCCCAGCAACCACCTCGAATTACTCGAATAATATTACGTGGATAACTTATCCATGCATTGCCATCATTTGGAGCGCCATTATAATCAAAATGCCAATCATCTTCACACCATTCCCAAATATTACCGCTCATATCATACAAACACCACCGGTTTGGTTCTTTTAATCCCACTTCATGCGTAGTTCCATTGCTGTTTCCTCCAAACCAGGCATACTTGTCGATTACTTTATATTCAAGATCGTCCCCCCAATAAAACCACGTTGTAGTACCAGCTCGGCAAGCGTATTCCCATTCAGCTTCTGAAGGCAGACGGAATATTCCTTTATCCATTTGATTCAACCTCTCAATAAACAATTTACAACTATACCAAGTAACTTGTTCTACTGGATTGTTTGGTTTTTCTTTAAAATAAGAGGGATTATCCCCCATTATCGCTCGCCATTGCGCTTGTGTGACAAGATATTTACCAATATAAAATTCATGATATATCGTTACTTTATGTGGCGGAGTCCGCATTTCCGTAATATCTCTTTCATTTTTTCCATGTCCCATCATAAACTCCCCCGCTGGAATATAAACGAAAGTCATATCGATATTTTGGGGAAGATGGATTGTTAATTCCTTTATTGGCGTTTGTTGTGTTGGCGCAGGGGATGAGATTGATTGAATGGGATTAGGAATAATCGATTCAGGATTCGGGGCATTTGTTGGAAAGGTAATTTGTTCTTTTAGAGTAGGAGTAGGAGGCGGGATTAGTGTAAAGAAATTTTTCTGAGCATCTTTATTAATTTCTCGCTCTGCTTTTTCTAATAGAGCTTTAGCATCAATATATCTTTCTTCCGCTATGGCCTTTAATGCTAATTCATACGGACTCGCATCATCAGGGATTTGTTTAGACAATTTTCGAGCTTCATCTGAAGGTGGTTTCAACTGAGATCTTTGATGAGATATTATTAGATTGACTTGTCTTTTAACATAACTAATTTCTTGCTTTAGAGAGGAATTTTCACTTTTTAAAGATTCATATTTTTTAGTTGTTTCTTCTATTTGAGCATCAAATTTTTGGTTTGTTTCTTCTTTGAAAGAAGCAAGATTATTCTTAAGAGAAGTGTTTTCATTTTTTAGCGAAGTATCTTCATTTTTTAAAACATCATATTTTTTATTTGCTTCTTCTTTTTGAGCATCAAACTTTTGGTTTGTTACTTCTTTGAAAGAAGCAAGATTATTCTTAAGAGAAGTGTTTTCATTTTTTAGCGAAGTATCTTCATTTTTTAAAACATCATATTTTTTATTTGCTTCTTCTTTTTGAGCATCAAATTTTTGGTTTGTTTCTTCTTTAAAAGAATCTAAATTTTCTTTAAAAATCCCTAGTTTTTCTTTCAATTCGGAAAAGACTATTTCACTTTTACTTTTAGGCGCTTCAACGAAGTAAAGTTTTAAAGCATACCCCAAAAAACCTAAAACGACAGCAATTATAGATAAATAAAATAATCGGTCGATCGATAATTTAAACGTATCAAAAGCACCTGTTCTTGACAGTTTTGGGAAAATCGGTTTTGAAATAATTATTTTAATAATAAAAGAAAGAAAACAAGCGATGATCCCCGCTATACCCAGTGGAGTTGATATGTTGGATGCAATCTCAAGTATCTTATCCATGTCTAATCCGCCTTTCATTTCGCAAATCTGACATAACGGCTAAAAAAGACGAAATCCTCTAATTGAATTTCTTCAAAATATCCTGGGACAGGACATTGTTCCAATTTCTCCACGCCAATCCATAATATCTAAATGCGGTCACTGAAACCGCCTGTCGATAAAAATAACAGAACGAAATCCTTATCGCGAGATACTGGAGCGCGTTCGCCGTTGACGCCGGATTACAATCCATAAACGTTTATAGAGGACGAATTCGAAGCCGATCTTTAGCAACTACGAGAAAATTTCCCTGAGCGTTGGATTGAATTTCGGGCCACCAGGGACGCAGCAAGTTTAAACGTTCCCACTGATTCTTGGCTGGCAAACGGAGAAGAATAATGCCGAAAGCGGCGCGTTTTTCACGATACGCCAATTCTCCGAAATCCAGGTCGCGAGTCAGAAGAATGCGAGAGGCGGAAGCGGCATGATCCAACAATTGACGATCGGAAAATGACGCGAATTGTTCGGCGGCCCACAAAACATCGCATCCTTCTTTTCGAAGCCAATTCACCATAGCTTTTTCGATATTTTCGTCGGCCAGGATATTCATCCCGCTTTTTCCTGTAAAAAAAGCGTTTTTTCGGTCGATAGCGAAGCGGCGGCGAAAGCCAACGCCGCTTGGATATCTTCAACCTGCAGACGAGGGTAGGCGGCCAAAATATCGGTCTCCGCCGTTCCTTCCGCTAAGGTTTCCAGGATCAATTCCACAGTGATCCGCGTTCCTTTGATTACAGGTTTGCCCAGCATCACGTCAGGCCGTTGTTCGATGCGATCGATCCAATTCATTTTCTGCTCCTCCTATATATCAATTCATTTTATCTTCAAAAACAGCCGGAAAAAGACAATTTCTTTCCGCTTTGCTCGTATTGCTTATGAACCGGGTTGATCGACTCGCAATAGAAGTGGTAAAACCTGTTCAAAAAGCAGCGTAGGATGAAGTCGCGCCGTTTAATCCATCAATAACAACCTCCATCGAAAACGATGGGTCAAAAAACGCGGCCCATCCCGCCTGCTCATAAAAGTACCAGAACGAACTCCTTATCGCAAGATAGGGGAGCGCGTTCGCCGTTTGCTCACGGGCGGATAAATCTTGCCCTTGCCGCCCAGCCTCGCCATCGGGCATAATAATAATGGCTGGAATTACAGGCGTTGCTCTCGTTCAAGAAAATCCGCCGCCCGGACCAGGAAACGATGAAATTCTTCTCCTCTAAACTCCCCATTCTCTTTCCCTTGTTTCTGCTGGCCGCTTTTCTTCGCACTCATGCGGAATATTTGATTGGTCCGGCTTTGCATTTGCGCACGCTGGCCGCCGGGGCGCTGCCACTGTTGGCGTTTTATGCGCCCGCCCGGCGGCTGCTGGCGCGTCTGCCGCAAGCGGAAGCGATTCCAGAAGCGGACAGGTTCGTTTACGGATTGTTTCTTTCCTTCGTTTTGGCTAGCGGCTGTGGATTTGCGCTGTTGACGCTGCGCATCGGCTATCCCGGCGTCTTGATTGGCGTTTCAGCGCTTATGCTTTTTCTGCATTGGGGATGGTGGAAGCGCCAGTTGCGGGATGTGGCGGAAAGTTGGTCTTCCCTTCCTTCTTTTGAGGGCTGGACGATCGAGCGCGTTTTGCTGCTGCTCGCGCTCCTGTTGGCGTTGGCGGCGGCGCTGCTGCCGCCTTTGGGCTATGACGCTCATGAGTATCATCTGCCCGTCCCGCAGCAGTATTTGAAGACGGGAGGCTGGCAGGCTTTCCCGTTGAACGTATACGCGGGATTTCCCATGAATGTGGAAATGCTGTACCTCTGGCCGCTAGCCTCCGGCAACGCGGCAGGGTGCACGGTCATCAATCTGCTCTTCGCTTTGATCGCCGCTTTGGCGTTATCGCGCTTGTGCGAGCGGTGGAATTTGGATTCTTACGCCTGCCTGGCGGCGATGATATTTCTATCGACGGGCATGACCTTGCGCCTTATCGTCGACGCCAACATCGACATGGCGCTCGCGGCCAGCGCCGCCGTTTTGTTGCTAGCCTACGAGCGATATCGCAGAGATGGTTTGGGAGCGGACGCCTATATGGCGGCGGCGGCTCTGGGATTCGCCTTAGGCGCGAAGTATATCGCCATCCTGGCCGTGTTGCTGCCTTTTCTTTCCATGGCGGCGATGGATGTTCTCCTCGTGCGGCGCTGGGATTTACTTCGGCCTCTAGCGTTGATCCTGGCGGCGGGCTTAGCTCTGTTCGCGCCCTGGTTAGTGCGGAATTTGGCGTTGTACCATAATCCCTTTTATCCTTTATTGACGCCGGTTTTCGGGGGAACGCCGGAAATCTTCGCGGATTTGTTCCAAGCGGCGCACTCGCCCGCCGTGGAAACAGGGACGCAAAGAATAACGAATTTTTTCGCCATTCCTTTGCAAAAAGTCTTTGGCGAATCCTCGGCGGCGCTGGGCTTCAGTTGCCAATGGCTGTTGGGAATTCCGCCGCTATTCAAAACGCGGCGGGATCATCCCGCTTTCCGTGCGGCGCTATTTTTGGCGGGCGCTTATAGCGCATGGTTCTTTTTGACGCAGCGCAACGACCGTTTTCTGGCGCCGTTGCTGCCCCTCTTGGCGTTGATGGCGGTTTACGCTTTTCCCTGGATTCAAGAACCGCGAGCCGAGCGATTCGCGCGGGCTGCGGTGGTATTGACCGCCGCTTTGCAAATCTGGTATGCCTCTATATTTATCATTACAAACGAAACGGCGGGTTATCTCTTTGCGCCGATTATGGAAACGAATTACTTGCAGCGGCAATTGCCCCATTACCGCGCCATTGCGGCGTTGAACCAGATTATCGAAGATGGAGGACAAGTCGGCGATGTGCTTTTTGTCGGAGAGGCGCAGACATTCGGGGCGAATTTCAACGCCCTTGCGCCAACGGTTTTCAATCGTCATCCGCTGGAAAACGGACTGCCGCCAACCGTGACGCATGTAATTTATAATGGCTCGGAACTAAACCGGCTGACGATGGGATATGGGGCGTTGGGATGGCCATTAGGAGAGATGCTGTACGAGTGGCATGAGAAATCGAAAGGAACGATTCTCGAATCGGTCTATGACGCCTATCCGGAAAAACCGGGATTGGTAGTTCTGTATAAGGTGAAAAAATAATGGGCGCGGAGAATTTTTCATCCGCGCCCGATTTGATTCATTTAATTTACAAGCGGGAAATTCAAGGGTATAAAAAACATGCCCTTGGCGCCCGCCCGTCAGAGATAATGGTGGGCTACGCTTCGCTTTGAGCCCACCCTACGGTTCTACTATTGATGGATCAAAAAACGCGACCCATCCTACAATTTTTCATCATTCATCATTCATCACTCATCATTTGTTTTTCTATTCTTTATCCAACACTTTGATTTTGATATTCGTGAAAAGGACGACGTCAGTGACGTGATGGTTCTGGAGGGCGATATAGCCCGCATCGGGAAACGCTTTTTGTTCGTCTTCCCAATCCAGCGTCAATTTGCCGTTGATCCAAATCTTGAAGTGATTGTCTTCGCAGGAAACTTTTTGATTGATCCATTTGCCTTCATGAACTTCGAAAAAGGCTTCAGGCTTCCATTTTCCGTCTTCAACCAACAAGTTTCCAGGAGCGCGTCCATAGATGCCGCCAGTGGGATTTTTTACGTCGTAGGGATCGACCTGGACTTCGTAGCCTTTGGGGAAAGCGGAATCGGCTTTGACGCCGCGCACGAAGACGCCGGAATTGCCGAAGCGCTTTTTGGGAACGGCGACGTCATAGGCGCAGACATCCCAAGAGAGAATGAAGTTTTTATATTTCTTCTTGGTGAATAGGTGCGTGGTTCCGTTGCTGCTAATAATAACGCCGTCTTCCACTTCCCATATTCCATCGCGGTCGAATTCCCAGCCCTCGATATCTTTTCCATTGAACAACAATTGCCAACCGTCCGCTTTTTCCTGATCTGTCAGGACATTCAGTTCGCTGGCCGGTTTGTTGGTGGGAAAGGATCGGCCTTCCTGCTGCCCCAGCGCAGGCATAATCGCCTCGGCCAAGACGGCCGCCAAGAACAATCCGAAAAACGCTATACTCTTCATTGCCATCCTCCTGATAACGATTTGTTCTTTTCCGCGAACGACGATCGCGTTCGCTTTCAGCGTTTCATTAAGCCCGTTTGCGCCTGGCCTGTCTAGTCTAGCGGCGGGGCTGTCTTGTCTCTTCTGCGGATAGGATAGTCGATGGTATAGTGATGGAAAATTCGCAACTTCCATCTTTACTATTCTGCGCATTGGGGAGGTTCATCATGCGTTATTTCGCGCTTATTGCGCCGTTGCTGTTGATTGGCTGCGTCCGGCAAGAGGCGTCGTTTCCCTCAAGGCCGATTACCATCGTCGTTCCTTGGGCAGCCGGAGGGGGAACCGACCAGCTGGCGCGCATCATGGCGGAAGAGGCGGCGAAGATTTTCGGCGTGGGCGTCAATGTTCTCAATCGCGACGGCGGCGCCGGGACAGTGGGGCATATCTATGGAATGAAGGCGCGTCCGGACGGGTATACCGTCACGATGGTTACGTATGAATTGTGTTCTTACAAACCATTAAATCGTGCGCAAATCGGTCCCGGCGATTACAAGGCGCTGCTGCAATTGAACGAGGATCCGGGAGCGATTACTATCCATGCCGATTCGCCCTGGAAGACGCTGAAGGAACTCATCGATTACTCCCGCGAGCATCCCAAGGAGATTACCGTCGGTAATTCGGGACCGGGAGCGGTTTGGCATATCGGAGCGGTGAAATTGGAAAATATGACCGGCGTCCGTTTCACCCATATTCCGCTGGACGGGGCCAAGCCCGCCGTGACGCGGCTGCTGGGCAAGCATATCCAGGCCGTGGCCGTCAGCCCCGCCGAAGTGGAGCAGTACGTTCGCGAAGGAACGTTCCGCTGCCTAGGCATCATGAGCGAAGAGCGTTTCGCCGATATGCCGGAGGTTCCGACGATGCAGGAACAGGGCATAGAACTCGTCCACGGCACTTGGCGGGGGCTGGCGGTTCATAAAGAAACGCCGGACGATATCGCTGCGAAGTTGGCGAATGGTTTCAAGCAAGCCTACGATCAACCGTCGTTTCAAGCGGCGGCCAAACGGATGTTGATGGGATTGAAATACCGCAACGGTGAGGATTTCTCCAAGTATATGCAAAAGGAAGCGGAGGACGTCGCCGCCTTGATCACCGAACTAGGGTTGTAAAACCAATCACCTTTGAATATGTTGATTTTCAAATCCCTCTCCCAAGATTGGGAGAGGTTAGGTGAGGGTTGATATGATTATACTTATAATTCCCTCACCCTAGCCCTCTCCCAGAGGGCGAGGGAATTTACAACAACACAATCGGCGTAAAACCATGAAGATGCGATTATCGAAGGATTCTTTAATTGGATTGGGTATTTTGGCGATTTCCGGGCTGATATATGGGGAGACGTTTACCTTCACCCGGCATGAGAGCGGAGTCAGTCCGCAATTTTTCCCCCGGCTGCTGACGGGATTGTTAGCCTTTTTTAGTTTGTTTCTGATTATCAGATCTAAACAACCGGATACAACAGGATTGTCTGGCGAGGATACTCTGTCCAGCCGACGGGGAAAAATGACTATCGCCATTGCTTTCGGCGCATTGGCCGCTTATGCGTTTTTCATTCCGCTGCTGGGGTATTTCCTTTCTACAGCGATCTACCTTGTTTTCATGATTCGTTATCTGGGCGAACGAAAAATTGGACGCATCGCGGCGTGGAGTATGGGTACGGCGTATGCAATCGCGTTCGTCTTTATGACCATTCTCGACGTTCAAACGCCGGAATGGGGATGGATTAGAATGCTTTTGTTAGCGAAGCCGGAATGAATTTTTGAAAACAGCGATTAGTGGTTAGAGACTCGGAGTTCGTAAAAGAAATTCAATGAAAACCAACGGCCTTTTTTAGGTTAAAGAATTATCCTCCATGAATACCTTTCTCGACAATGTCATCCTCGCCCTAGATCCCGCTTCTCTTGGCATGGCCGCCATCGGCGTACTCGCGGGCATTGTCATTGGCGCATTGCCGGGACTGACGGCGACGATGGGCGTAACCCTGCTATTGCCCTTTACCCTGAGCCTAGACCTGACGCCGCAGGGGAGCATGGCTATGCTCATCGGCATTTACGTTGGCGCAATTTACGGCGGATCGATCACCGCCGTTCTAATTTGCACTCCAGGGACGCCCGCATCCGCCGCTACGACGCTGGACGGATTTCCCATGACGCAGCGGGGGGAGGCGGGGCGGGCGCTGACGCTGTCCACCCTGGCTAGTTTCATTGGAGGATTGACAAGCGCATTGATTATGACGTTTCTCAGCCCTTACCTTTCGCGCTTTGGGCTGCGTTTTGGCAGCTACGAATATTTCTCTCTGGCTGTTTTCGGATTGAGCATGATCGTAACCATATCGGGGAACGATCCGGTCAAGGGCATTCTCGCCGGAATTTTTGGCTTGTTGATCGCTACCGTGGGCGTAGATCCAACGGCGGGAGTTCCGCGCTTTTGGTTTGGACAATACGAACTGCTGGATGGAGTGGGATTCATTCCCGTATTGATTGGCTTGTTCGCCTTTGCGCAAGTTTTCGAAGAGATTACGCAAAGAGTAAGCGAGAAAGTCGCCATCCCCAAACTGCAATTTTCTTTTCCCTCTTTGCTCGAGATTTCGCAGTATTGGTTTACCTACCTGCGTTCCAGCTTGATCGGAACTTTTGTAGGAAGCCTGCCTGGCGCGGGTTGCGATATCGCATCCTTCGTAAGTTACAACGAAGCCAAGCGCGCCGCCAGGAAGGACGACTGCTTCGGCCAAGGCGATCCTAAAGGCGTAATCGCTTCCGAAGCGGCCAATAACGCCGCGACCGGCGGGGCGATGATTCCCATGTTGACGCTGGGCGTTCCGGGAGACGCCGTCACCGCCGTGATGCTGAGCGCGTTGACCATTCAAGGCCTGCAACCCGGCCCCAGCCTGTTCCGAGATCATCCCGAAACCGTCTATCCCATCTTTGGGTGCATGATCTTCGCCAATATCGTAATGGTAATAGCGGGGCTTTCGGCGGCGCGTTTTCTGGCGCGGCTTATTACATTGGATAAAAGCATTATGCTGCCGATCATCTGCGTTCTCAGCGTTATCGGGGCCTATTCCATCAAAGGCAGTATGTTCGACGTGGGAACGGCTATCGTTATGGGCGGCGTGGGACTCGGAATGCGGCGTGGGGGATTTCCCGCCTCGCCGGTAGTACTGGCGCTGATATTAGGACCGATGGCGGAACGCAACCTGGGCCAAGCGATGTTGCTTCCCGATTTCAATCTAATGAACTTCCTCACCCGCAAAATTTCCGCCGTCATGCTGGTCTTGGCGTTCGGGACGGTGTTGTTCGGCCTACTTAAGCGCCAGCCGTTGGGCGAAACGGGCGCGGCGCGGGAATGAAAGTAAATTACTCTAGCTCAAAAGATTTTGATCCTTATTGTCCCGTTTTTCGGCAAAAACTCACTCCGCCCGATCCAAGGCGCAGCGCAGATCGGGCAAAGGCGCGCCCTCTGGGTCGGCGATTTCGAAGTAGAATCCCTAATAAATATTTAATAACCAGCAAGAATATTTGTAATTGGTCAGCCCTATGAAGTAGAAAAGTGAATGGAGTCTTTACAGAATGGGGTGGAAGCGATTTAATGAAGTTACTATAGATGTAATTTAATTGATTTGAAATACAACCCCATTTGGGTT
>JBFMBP010000074.1 GCA_040755155.1 Candidatus Omnitrophota bacterium
CACGGTTCCGTAGGAGATGCGGATGGTTCCGTTGGCGTCGGACGCGAGGACGCCTTGATGGAAGGCTTCCAACGCTTTGTAGTAGATGGGGCGCGCGAGAATCATGTCACCGGAAAGGCGTTTCTCTTTATCCTTGATTTTTTCCAGGCAGGGGCTGAGTTTTAGGGCGAATTGGATTAGTTTATCTTCGCTGTTTTGCATGTCTTTTATTGACGCCGAACGCAGCAGATTCAGGCGCTCGTCCAGGTTTCCCAATTTCGTCCCGCTAAATAATTCCTCCGCTTTTTGATGGATCGTCTCGTCTGAAACATCGGCGGAGGCGAGGAAGTCTTCTACGACTTGCGGGCGCAACTCTTCCTCCAGCGAAAAGCAATCTTTTAGGTCGAGTTCGAATATGGCTTGTTCGATGGCGCGGGAATAATTTTTTTGCAGGCGTTCTTGGGCTTGCTCCAGGCGCTTCCAGTTGCGTTCTTGATAATCGGGATCGCGTTCGAGGTCGGGTTTAGGGCGTTCTTCCGCCATGTGCACGATGTCGATGGCTGCGTTAAGCAGCTGAGCGGTGCGGCGGTAGGCGAGGAATTTCAATGTTTGATTCGTCTCGCGGGATTTTTGGGATTCGCCGATCAATCCGTTGATTTTTTCGATGATATTTCCGTATTCCTGTTTGTTTTGAAGCGAAGATTGAATCCATAGCGTCAGCGCTGCTTCTTCGTCTTTTTTCTTCTGCACCAGTTTTTCGTTTTGTGCGCCTTCGAGGGTTCCGATGTATTTCTTTTTATAATTTTCGAGTCCGGCCAGGGTGTAGGCGGCTTTGATTTTCAGATCGGGATCGTCCTTGGCGACGGCGTTGAGGACGTCGATATGCTGTTGATAAAAGCGGATCGTGCGGGGCAGGCGCCATTCGATTTCCTCGACGACTTCCTTCGCCGTCGTGAGGCGTTCGGTGACGGCGGGATAACCGACGACGAAGGCCAGATCGCCGGGTTTGAAGCTTTCATCGGCGATTTTCAAAAAGGATTTGGGCTTATAAGGGACGTTGTCTTTAGAATATTCGGCGGGCTTGCCGTCGGGGCCGACATAGGCGCGCAGGAGAGAGAAGTCAGCGTCGTGGCGGGGCCACATCCAATTGTCGATCTCGCCGCCAAATTCGCCGACGCCGTTGTGGGGGGCATAGACGAGGCGCACGTCCTTAATCTCCAGTTTGGTTATCAAATAGAACTTGCCGCCGCCGTAGAAGCGGGCGACTTCGCAGCGCGTATTGGGCTTCGATTTTTCGGCAGCTTCCACGATCTGCTTTTCGCGCTTTTCCAGTTCCTTATAGCGCTCCAAGCCGTCTGCAAGATCGGCGGCGCCGTTTAACATGCGCTCGGTTACATCGTCTATGGCGGTAACGACATAGACGCGGGCAGTGGGACCGGCGAACAGTTCCTGGCTGCGGTCATGGGCCAGGTATCCGGTTTTAAGGAGGTTGGCGTTTTCCGTAGAGTTGTACTGCAAGGCGCCGCGTACGCAATGGTAGTTGGTGATGATAAGGCCATCGGCGGAAATGAAAGAAGCGGAGCAGCCGCCCAGGCTGACAATGGCGTTGAGGGGAAATTGCAAGGGATCGGCGAAGACGGCGGGATCGAGTTGCAAGCCCATCTTCTTTAGCGTTTCGCCGTGAAGTTCGGCGATTTGATGGGGCATCCACATGCCGCCGGGCTGGTAGAGGCGGTTGGTTTGATCCGAGGCGGCGGCGATGGCGGGAAGAAGAATGACGGCGAATATTTTGAGGATGGCTTTCATTTTATTCTCCAAAATTCGAGATAAAGAAAATGTTCTATCTAGCAATTTATGGATAATAATGGATTTCATAGAGAAAAAAAGTGAATCAAGGCCAAGGCGTCCTTTCGCACTGCGTTACGGCAAATCCTATTTCCATTGCCAAGGCATTTGAGCGCCTTGATTTCTCTCGCGCAGGATTTGGAGATTGTTTTTCGCATAGATGAAATCCGGATCGAGCAGCGCCGCCATGCGGAAATCCTCCTCGGCGGCAATCGATTCTCCCAGCAACGCATGGACGACGCCGCGTTGATTGTAGTACCGATGGCGATTGCTGGCGTCGAAATCGATCATCTTATCGATGATATCAACGAATTTTTTTAAGAAGAAATCCCGCCGCTGTCCCTGCATCATAGCGGCGCAGAAATAATGATAATCCAACGGAGTCCAATTCAGGCGGCGGCAAATCTCGCCGATATACATCCACGGCTGCGAATGGCTCGGTTCCAGCGTCACCGCTGCAAGCAAGCTCTCTGACGCCTCCAAATCCCGGCCTCTAAGCGCCAGGTAAAAGCCTTTTTCGTAATAGATCACCCACGAAAACCGATCGTATCGATTGTACCCGGATACATCCGCCGTCCGCAGCGCCTTGGAACTGCGGGGAATCGCCGCGAGGCAAAGTAGATTGAAGCCGATCACAGCGCACGCCAACAGCGCCGCCCTCTTACCCTGGCTGCAACACAGGATGACATAACCGATCCCCAAGACCGCTAGCGCAATGGCGCATCCAGCCAAACGTTCAGCAAAATGATTTTGCCACTCGTCAAAGGGGATTTGATGGGCGATTCCATTCCAAAATCCATTGGAAACGGCGAGGATGATTTCGCTCCACTTTTGATAATGATCCAGCCGAATCGCTCCTCCCACTTCGGCGTTAAGCAATAGCCATGTCCATAACGCGCAAGCCGCCGCTAAGATTTTCAGCCAGACTTTTGGGATGCGTTCGAATAGTCCCGCTAAGCCAAGAATGAGCAGCGGAACGCATCCCAACATGCGCCGGTTGCCAAACGATCCCCCCGACCACCAAGCGATATTGCATGAATA
Source organism: Candidatus Omnitrophota bacterium (assembly GCA_040755155.1). Taxonomy (NCBI): domain Bacteria; kingdom Pseudomonadati; phylum Candidatus Omnitrophota; species Candidatus Omnitrophota bacterium. The sequence goes on from JBFMBP010000074.1 coordinate 2,866, forward strand.
TATGTAAAGTTGCAGCATAACCGGCGCCGCTAGCGGCAGCCATCGCCGATTCAAGGACAGCCCCAATAGCCCCAAGCCAAACAAGGGCGACCAGGAGATCATGCCGTGAAAATCGGAGAATAACGTATCCCAAAGATGAGGATGCAGCCAGAAAACGTCTTCCGATCGCGGCAAAGCCAGCCAGGAGCCGTACAATTGCTTCCATAGCAACATCTGCGGAAAAAAGAACGCTATGGTTCCCGCCAACAGGGCGGCGAATGCCGCGCTATCCTTCCTTAAAGGCGCATCCTGCGTGCGTCGATTGCGTTTATCCCATACGATTTCCAGAATGGGCGTAAGAAGAAACAATAGGTTATGCGGGCGAATCAAGGCCGCCATTCCTAGGGCGCATCCGGAAGCCAAGCCGTGATAGAACGATGGTTTGGCTTTTTGCCGCCGCCATAGCAACAAGAATATGACGATAAAAAAAGCGGAGGGTGCGTGGGAATCGGCGGAGTTCACATAAAGATGATAAGTGAAGGAACTGCCAAGCCCGATGAACGCCGTCGCCCAAATCGCCGCCTGCTTGGCGGCTCCCATGCGCCGGGCGTAAAAATAGGACAACCATAGCGTCCCTCCGCCGTAAAGCAACGTCGAGCCATACGTAACAATCCATTGATCGATCCAGCCGTAACCATCGGGAGGGGAGCCTCCTCCGATCCAACTCCCTATCGATTTCGCCAGCCTTGCCGCCGCCAGAAAGGGAATCCACGCGATTCCCGTCCCTATCGGCCAATCGTTGGCGGGATAACCTGGCTTCGTAAGATACGTTTCGTGGGGGGCGAAACGAAAATGGCTGTATTCGTTGGCGTAGCAAAAATCCAAATCGTAGGCCAACGACCGCCCGCAGGAATAATAGAAAGCCAAATCCGGCGGGGCGATGCGTACCCGGCCAAAGAGCAAAAGAATGAGAGCGAAGCCCCAAAAGAACGTTCGCCGAGGAAAAAAACGCATAGCGCGGCGCTCCTCCAACCAGAGCGTATAATAATCTTCAGGCCGCCTTCATATATTCATACATGTTGACAGCCCCAACGGCGAATGTAATATTTGTTCTTTGCGCGTTCCCTTGTTCCGGCTGTCCGCAAGGCGCGCGGACTCTTCTCGTTAACTTTCCCAAAGGAGTTTATCCGATTATGCAGAGGGTTCCGGTTTGGAAAATCGTTTTAATTGCCGCAATTATTCTTTTCTCCCTCTGGATGCTGATGCCGACGCTCAAATTCTATTCCTACGATCCCGTCGCGCGCAACCTCGAACAACCCCCCGAGTTGGAAGAAGTACAGAAACTTTATGAAGAAAAGAAAATCGACGCCTCGGAAAGAAAAAGGAGAATCGACGAAGTCAGCCATTGGTTCCGCAACCTGAAGGACGACAGCATCCGCCTGGGACTAGACCTTCAGGGCGGCGTCCACATGGTTATCGAAGTGGATATGGATAAAGTTCGAGCGGACATCCGCCAGAACGATCCCAGCCTGGACGACGAGCAAGTCGAAAGCAAGGCGGAATACGCTTTAGGCAGCGCCGCCGCCATTATCGAAAACCGCGTCGACCAGTACGGCGTGGCGGAGACGGCTCTAGTTCGCCAGCCTCCCAACCGGCTGGTGCTGGAAATGCCCGGATTCAGCGATCCCGCCCGCGTGCGCGACTTGGTGCAGGCTACGGCGGAACTGAGCTTCCACCTGTTGCCCAAGCCGGAAGAATTGGGGCAGATTATCGGCGATATCGATGCGCTTGTAGAAGAGGATTTTCTCACCCTCTTCGCCGAAAAGACAACGGGATTTTCCGGATTGGCCGTGGAAGATCCCGACAATGTTCGTCTCGTCAGCGAAATCCTGGCCCGCAAAGAAGTGAAGAGCCTCATTCCCGGCGAATACATGTTCGTATGGGGCGCCGAGGAGAAGCCCACCGAATATTACAACTTCCCCCATCGGTATCTTTATCTTCTCTACAGTAAAACGCGCCTCACAGGCAAGAGCCTGAAAGACGCCTACGTCTATTTCGATCCTATGACCAACCAGCCTAACGTCTCGCTGCAATTCGACGCCAAGGGCGCCAACACTTTCGCCCAGATCACCGGAGAAAACGTTGGGGAGCGTCTGGCCGTCGTCATGGACAACCGCGTTTATACGGCGCCCAGGATTGAAGGCGAAATCCGGGGCGGCAGCGCCCGCATCACCGGCATCGGCGACCGCGAAGAAGCGCGCCAGATCGCCGTCGTACTGCGCGCGGGCGCCATGCCCGTGCCGCTCAGCATCGCGGAAAGCCGCGTCGTCGGCCCCTCTCTCGGCGCCGACTCCATCAATAAAGGTTTGATGGCCGGCGTCATCGGCGGCGCCGTAGTCATCGTCTTCATGGCGGTTTATTATGCCGTAACCGGCATCGTGGCCGACGTCGCCGTTATATTGAACTTGTTTCTCCTTCTGGCGGGCATGGCCATGTTTAAAGCCACATTAACTCTTCCCGGCATCGCCGGCATTGTGCTCACCATCGGCATGGCGGTGGACGCCAATGTTCTTATCTACGAACGCTTGCGCGAGGAGCTTCAGGGCAAATCGAAGACGATTCAGCTCATCCTCGACAAGGGTTTCGGGCGCGCTTTCATGACCATCTTCGACTCCAACATCACCACGTTGATCACCGCCTTGGTTCTCTTCCAGTTCGGAACCGGTCCTATCAAGGGCTTCGCCGTAACGCTTTCTCTCGGCATCCTGATTTCCATGTTCACCGCCGTCTTCGTTTCCCGCGTCATCCTCGATGTGATGTTCGCTTACGGCATGAAGACGCTTAACGTCGGAAAAATCCATTTTTTCGGCAAGACGCATATCAACTTTTTCTCCTATCCCATCACTTGTCTGGCGACGACGTTATCCATCGGCGTAATTGGATTCCTCTACCTCGCCGTATTCTGGTCCAGTTTCAAGGGCATCGACTTCGCGGGGGGTTCGGAAATGCTCGTCGCCTTCCAAAATCAGACTGACGTCCAGGATGTCCGCAGCCGGCTCTCCTCCACTGGCCTTCAAGGCGCCATCATCCAGGAAGTTCTCGACAGCGAGAATCAGATGCTCATCCGCGTGCGCGAAGGCGAAGTCGAATCCTCGCAACAATTCGAAACGAAGGTCAAAGACGCCCTTCAGGCCGATCATCCCTTTACGGTGTTGCGAACAGACACCGTTGGGGCCAAGGTAGGCGGCGAATTGCTGTTGAAAGCCGTATATTGCATAATATTCTCCAGTATCGGCATCTTGTTGTACATCACCGCCCGTTTCGAATTCCGCTTCGCCCTGGCCGCCGTTATTTGTTTGTTCCACGATTTGTTCTTCACTCTGGCGATCCTGGCGTTCACCGGCACGGAATTCAACCTGCCCATCGTCGCCGCACTGCTGACCGTGCTGGGATATTCGCTTAACGATACGATCGTCGTCTTCGACCGCATCCGCGAAAATTACACTTCGAAAATCATGAATTTCAAAGAACTGGTCAACAATAGCATTAACCAAACCTTGTCGCGAACCGTTAATACAGCCATGACGACGCTTTTCGTGCTTATTGCGCTCGATCTAATCGGCGGATCGGTTATTCACGATTTCTCCTTTACGCTGCTCATCGGCATCGTCATTGGAACCTATTCGTCGATCTTCGTCGCCAGCCCCCTATTATTCGTGCTCGAGAAGCAAGGGCCTAAAAAAGTCTCAAAGAAAATGCAGCCTGTCAGCTGACATTCTTCATTTACGAAGAACGCTGCGATCGACTATAATATTTTTTTAGGAAAATGGCCCGCTTCTTCATCGAAGCGGGTATTTCCTTTTTTTATCCCTTTCTTTTTTAGGAATGGGCTAACGGCATAGTCAGGATTGCGTAGAAAAGTAGGATAGGTCGCGTTTTTTGACCCTTCAGGTTTATGTATATTTGCAATCGATGGGTCAAACGGCGCGACCCATCCTACGCACGCTTCCGAACGCAGGAAAAAAGTACTGGAATTGAGAGGATGACATGATTCGCAATATTGCCATTTTCGTTTTGGTTGTAGTCATCGCGGCTACTATGGGCGCATTCGTCCTGACCATGAAACAGCGCAAAGCGAAGGAAGACAGTTTGGATAAAATGCACCTCGCCGAGGCGATGCTGGAATCTCAGGATTACAACGGCGCCGTCAAGAATCTTCTCCCCGTCGTCGAACGGGGAAAACGCTTCGAGCAAGCCGATAAAGCCCTTTATCTTCTCGCCCAGACCTATGAAAAACTCGGCGCGAAGGAAGCGATCGGCCTGTGGCGGCGGATTGCAGACGAGTTTCCCGAAAGCGTCTATCGCCTGGAAGCCCGTATGAATCTGGCCAATTCGCTCATTAACGAAAAGCCTGACGAAGCGCGTTCCATTTACGAAGACGCGTCAAAATCTTCGGACGATAAAATTAAAGAGCAGGCCCTAGCGGGAATCGCCATCTCCTACGCCACCGGCGATCCCGAAAAAGCGCTGTCACTCTTCTATCAAATTGTCGACGCCAAACCCAAAAACCCGAACGTGGAAGCGGCTGCCAAGGATTTTATCACCAAGATCAATTCAGAACGGCTTTGGTCGCCCCGGCTGGACGAATTTTGCCAACTCTATTCCGTGCAGCCCGGCGATTCCGCCGACAAAATCAGCGATATCTATAAAACCACCTCCGCCTTTCTCTGCGAGGCCAACAATTTCAAACCCAACGCGCTTAAGCCGGGACGGCAAATCAAGGTTCCCAAAGAGCCGTTTCACATCGTCGTCGATAAAAGCAACTGCCGCCTCAACCTTCTCTCGCAGAGCGGTCGCTTTATCAAGTGGTATCCCGTCGGCATCGGTACGGAAAGTTACAAAACCCCCGCCGGGGAATATGTCATAACCACAAAGCAAATCGATCCCAAATGGTATAAGCCGGAAGGCGGAGTCGCGGAGCCAGGCGATCCCGAAAACGCCCTCGGCGTCCGCTGGATGGGAATCTCCACCACCGATGGACAGAAGACGGGCTTGGGCATCCACGGCACCAACGCCCCCGAAACCATCGGCTTCCGCAAAAGCGCGGGCTGCATCCGCATGTACAACGAAGCGGTTATCGAACTCTATAAGATCGTTACCTACGGAACGCCGGTAACGATTGTGGAGGATATGGAGTAATCCTTGTATTAGTAAGTCATGATACGCACGGCGAGAAAAGTAAACCCGCCGTTGAAATGGCTAGTGTCGTTTGCCCCTTTAAAGGGGCATTTGAAAATAGCCTAGCCTTTCAAGGCTGGGATGAGAAATATCGCGGAATTTCGAGTTCTTTCGCGTTTCCGCCGGATGAAATAATAAAATTAAGGTAGTAAAACCATGAACCAGAAAATTCTTCGCCTGGGTTTGCCTAAAGGCAGCCTGCAGCAATCGACTTTCGAACTATTTCGCAAGGCGGGCTACGTCATCTCCGTCCGCGAGCGTTCCTACTTTCCGGAAACGGACGATCCCGAACTCTCCATCGTGCTTTTGCGGGCGCAGGAGATGTCGCGCTACGTCGAAGACGGCGCCTTGGACGCGGGCATCACCGGGCATGATTGGATTTTGGAAAACGATTCCAACGTTCATGAAATCGCCACTCTTTGCTATTCCAAGGCCTCGACGCGTCCCGTGCGCTGGGTGCTCGCCGTTCCGGAAGATTCCCCTATACAAAGCGTCAAGGACTTGCAAGGCAAGCGCATCGCCACCGAACTGGTCAACGCCTCCAAACGCTACTTAGAACAGAATGGCGTAAAAGCGGAAGTGGAATTTTCCTGGGGCGCAACGGAGGTCAAAGTTCCGCAGCTCGTCGACGCCATTATCGACGTGACGGAAACCGGCTCCTCCCTGCGCGCCAACAAACTGCGCATCGTGGAAACGCTTTTCGAATCGCAAACCAAATTCATCGCCAACCATGACGCCTGGAAGGACGATTGGAAGCGGGACAAACTGGAGCGCATCGCCATGCTGCTTTCCGGCGCCATCGAAGCGGGCGGAAAGGTAGGCTTGAAGATGAACGTGCGCGAAGCCGATATGAACGCCGTCCTCAAAGTGCTGCCCGAAGGCATCACCAATCCGACGGTTTCCAGCCTGCTGCAAAAAGGCTGGAGCGCGTTGGAGATCGTCGTCGATGAAAAGATCGTGCGCGAAATCATTCCCGCTCTCAAGCGCGCCGGAGCCGTGGGGATTATCGAATATTCGCTGAATAAGGTGATTTATTGAAATTTTTTTGGAAAAAAGATATTGCAGCGGATGCGAAAATCCAAAACGATTATAAAATTATGGTTTTCATCTGATCGATTTTCGAATGATGAATGGCGTGGAAATATGGTGGGGTACGCTTCGCTTTGAGCCCACCCTACTCATCTATTGCGTTCGTTGTTTGAATCACGAAAGCGCGAAATGAAAAAGAAAAACGCGAAAAAAATAGAAAATAAAAGCGGTTGACTTAAGAACTCGCGATGTGGAGAAGATTATTCCGTGGAATTCAAGAGAATTTGTGAAATCCGAGATGCGAAAATTTCGTGAAATTCGCGCCATTTCGCGTTTTCGTGATTCAGAAACGCCATAATGAGACGCCAGTTGGGTAGGGTGGGCTCAAAGCGAAGCGTAGCCCACCATAACGCATAACGATTTTGCATAATTGCAAAGGTATCAACCAACATGTCGGACAGAGAACTCTTCTCGCAGCATCTGATCGAGGCGCTGCCTTATATCCGCCAGTTTTACGCCAAATCCATCGTCATCAAATATGGCGGCGCCGCGATGAACAAGGAAGACCTCAAGCAGGAGTTCTGCCGCGACGTGGTATTGCTCGACTATGTCGGCATGAGGCCGCTCGTGGTTCACGGCGGCGGCCCTCAAGCTACGCAATTGCTGAAGCGTTTGGGACGGGATACGCAATTCATCGACGGCGTGCGCGTAACGGACAAAGAGACCGTCGATATCGTAGAGATGGTGCTGACCGGCTCCATCGGCAAAGAGATCGTCGCCCTTATGAATATGGAAGGCGGTAAGGCCGTGGGGCTTTCCGGCAAGGACGCCAATCTCATCCGCGTCAAAAAATTGATGCACCGCACCCAGGCCGATCCCGACAACGCCATCGATATCGGCTATGTCGGCGAGATTCAATCCATCGACGCCAAGGTATTGAGCACGCTGGAGCAGGGCGGCTTTATCCCCGTACTCTCGCCCATCGGCGTCGGCGAAGATGGCCACGCCTACAACATCAACGCCGACACGGCGGCGGGCGAAATCGCCCGCGCTACGATCGCCGAGCGCTTGATTCTCTTGACGGATACGCCAGGCGTGCTGCGAGACAAAAACGATCCCGATTCGATCATCTCCTCCCTCAGCGCCAGCGAAGCGCGGGAATTGATCGCCTCCGGCAAAGCCGACGGCGGCATGATTCCAAAACTTCAAGCCTGCCTGCGGGCAATCGGCGGCGGGGTGAAGAAAGCGCATATCATCGATGGACGGGTTCCCCACTCCGTCCTTTTGGAACTATTCACGGATACCGGCGTCGGGACGCAAGTCTATCCCGACCGCTGAACCATCTGAAGAAAGGGTAATAAAATGACCACGGCGGAAACGATCCAAACCAACGCCCAACAGTATCTAACGAATAACTATGGAGTCCGCAGCCTCGCGCTCGTTCGCGGCGAAGGCGCCTACGTATGGGATTCCAAGGGGCGTCGATATTTGGATCTTCTCTCCGGACTCGGCGTCAACAACCTGGGCCATTGCCACCCCAAAGTAACGGCGGCGATTCGCGAGCAGGCGGGAAAACTGCTGCACGTCTCCAACCTGTATCTCATCGAACCCCAGGTCGAACTAGCGCGCCTGCTGGTGAAACACAGCCCGGCGGATAAAGTCTTTTTCTGCAACAGCGGGACCGAAGCTATCGAAGCGGCCATCAAAATGGCACGGCGCTATTCCTTCGATAAATACGGCGAAGGACGCCATCGCATCATCGCCTTGAAGAATTCGTTTCATGGCCGCACGCTGGGCGCGCTTTCCGCTACGGGTCAGACCAAGTACCATCACGGCTTCCAACCCTTGGTGGAAGGTTTTATCCATGTTCCCATCAACGACATCGAAGCCATGCGCTCCGCCGTTAACAAATCGGTCTGCGCTGTTTTGATCGAACCCGTTCAGGGCGAAGGCGGCGTTTATCCCTGCGATGAGGAATACCTCAAGCAGGTGCGCCAACTTTGCGACGAAAACAATTTGCTTCTGATATTCGACGAAGTGCAATGCGGCCTCGGACGCGCCGGACATCTTTTCGCCAGCGAGGAATTGGGCTTCGAGCCGGATCTGATATCCTTGGCGAAGAGTCTTGCGGGCGGCGTTCCCATCGGCGCGCTGCTTGCCAAGGACGAACCGGCGCAGGCGTTCGTTCCCGGAACCCACGCCGCCACGTTTGGAGGCAATCCCCTGGCGGCCGCCGCTGGAGTCGCCGCGTTCAACGTTCTTCTTGACGAAAAATTGCCGCAGCGTTCCAAACGGCTGGGACAGGAATTCCGGAACCGATTGAACGAATTGAAAAAGAAACATTCGTGCATCCTCGAAGTCCGGAGTAAAGGATTGATGATCGGCGTCCAAATGAATTTTCCCGTCGCCGAACTTCTCCTGAAATTGCTCGAACGCGGCTACATCGCCGGACCGGCGGGACCGGAAGTCTTGCGCTTCCTGCCGCCTCTCATCATCGAAGAGAATCTGCTTTTCGAGGCAATCGCTGCGTTGGATGAATTATTGCCGTAGGAAATCGATGGGTTAAACATCGCAACCCATCCTACGTTTGAGATAAAACCATCCATTTCGATGGCGTCAAATATGCCTCCCTCTGCCAAGGGGGAGGCATGGATTCTTTTTGGAACGATGTATGATTCGATGAAATTGGGAAACTAATGAGATCGTCCACGAGACCGATTTTTTTTATTCATAATCAAGAAGGCATTGAAGAATAGCCGATTCATCTCTGGGAGAGAGCCATGAGTAAACGCGATTTTCGTTTTGTTACTGATTTTAACCGGGACGAACTATGGGCCGTTCTTAAACTGTCGGCGGAAATGAAAGACGATCCGTTTCGCTTCCGCACTAGCCTTATGGGCAAGTCTATGGCCATGATTAACGAGAAAAAATCTTTGCGCACTAAGGTAACGTTCGAAGCGGGCATCCAACAGCTGGGAGGATTCTCCATTTATCTCACCAACCACGACATCAACCTGGGCAAGCGCGAACCGGTCAAGGATATCGCCCGCAATCTCTCCCGCTGGGTCGATATTATTGCCGCCCGCGTTTTCCAGCAGACCACAATCATGGAGATGGCGGAATACGCATCGATCCCCGTCATCAATGCTCTTTCCGACGAAGACCACCCCTGTCAGGCCGTGGCCGACGTCTTCACCATTTGGGATCGGCTGCGCGGACGCGGACGCCTGGAGAGCTTCAATCTCGTCTACATCGGCGACGGCAATAACGTATGCAATTCGCTCATCCTCATTTCCGGGATGCTAGGATTCAATCTGACGGTCAGCACGCCTCACGGCTACGAACCGATGACTCATGTTCTCGACCGCGGCCGAGAATTGGCCGGCAATTCCGGCGGCGCCATTATGTTCGAACGCGATCCCCGCAAAGCCATCGTTTCGGCGGAAGCGATTTATACCGACGTATGGACCAGCATGGGCCAGGAGGAAGAAACAGAGCAGCGATTGCATGATTTTAAGGCTTATCAGGTCAACGAGGAACTTGTCGCCCTCGCTCCTAAGAACGCTGCTATCATGCACTGTCTCCCGGCTCATCGCGGCGAGGAAGCGACGGACGCCGTCTTAGAGTCGCCCAATTCCATTATCTTCGATCAGGCGGAAAATCGGCTTCATGCGCAAAAAGCCATTATGAAATTCTTAGTAGAGGCGAAATCGTAAAAAAGGGATTAGAAGGCGTTAACGGGGCGCGCGTCCAGCAGGATGCGCGCCTTTTTCTTTGGATTACATTTCGTCCACCGCCCGCGTCTCCAATCGCTTCAACAAGCGATATCCTCCCCATAACGCGAGGAGGCTTACCGTGGCGGCGTAGGGTATGGCGCAATGGGTAATGAATCCGTTAACGGCGGCGCTTTCCGGATGGTTCATATTGAGATGCGCCGAGAGGAAGGCGTAGCGATGCCATTCCAACAGTCCCGCCATGGGATTGAGAAAATAGAAATAGACGCCGTACCGGGGCAGTTTGGAAGATACGTCGCACACGTCGTACAACACCGGCGAGAGATAGAACCAGATGAAGACGAGAAACTCCACGATCTGCGTCGTATCGCGATAGAGAACATTCAATACGGATCCGATGAAGCACAATCCCAACAAGAACGCCGTCAGCGCCGCTACGGCCAGCGGCAGTTGCAACAACGTCCAGGCGGGACGCGCCAACGGCAGGACGTATAAAATCGGCAACAGCACGAAAAACGACAATAGATAATTGACTAGGTTAGCCAAAACCACCGCCGCCGGAAAAACCGCCCGCGGGCAATATACTTTTTTCACAAGATGGGAATTCCCCAGCAGCGAATGGACGCCCTCCATCAATCCCATGGAAAAATAAAACCAAGGCATATAGGCGGCCAGCAGGAAAACGGGATAGGAAACCGCATACCGCGCGCTTTGCAGTCCCATCATGGAAAACACGCCCGCTAAAACGGCGATAGTCAACATAGGCCGCAAAAGGCTCCAAAAAAATCCCAGCGCCGAAACCTTATAACGCGCCTTCAAATCCCGCGCCGCCAATTGACGGATCAAGCCCCGATATGGCCATAACTCCAAGCGCCTCGCAGGGGCCAAGAGAACTTTGCATCGTTCACTTAACAAAACCATAAAATAAATTAGACTCCTAAAAAAGAGTTATACCAATCACCGATGAATATACTGCTTTTAAATTTCTCTCCCAAAATTGCCGATCTTTACTCACAAGTCGAGAATAATAATCAAGGGCAAAAACAGCCTTCCCCTTGCCACCCCGCAAAGAACGCTCAAGAGCAGAAAGAATTAATCACAAATCCGCCGCATGGCGTTTTTCATTTTTCGTCCGTTCCCAATCCGCCGTTTCCAAAATCTCGACGATCCGCTCCGAAGCCTTGCCATCTCCGTAGGGATTGACCGTGTTCCACGCTTTTCGTAAAAATTCCGCATCGTTCAAGGCGCGATCAATGGCTTTTTCGATTTCCGTTTGGATGGGCGGAGCGCTGATAACGTTATCGCCGCGCTCGCGTCCCGCCTGCCGATCGCCAATATCGATCGCCGGGACGCCGTAAGCGGGCGAATCGATGATTCCCGAGCTGGAATTGCCCGCCAAAACCGCACAACGGCGCAAGAGGTTGCAATAGACGGCGCGGGGAACATGGACGATGGTTTTCAACCAATCCCCTTTTTGATATTCGCGAATTTTAGCCAACATCTCTCGTCCGCCTGCATCGGCGTTGGGCGACATCAGGAAGCAGGGCAGTCCCGACCGCTTGAACGCCTCCAGCGTAGCGGCGATCTCGGCGGCGGCGGCATGAGGACGAGTGGAAACGGGGTGCTGCGCAATCAACGCGTAGCGTTCCGGCAGAGGAAAGCCGATGCGTTGGGAAATCTCCTCGTCCGATAAGCGCGGGTATTTCTGCAAGGCGTCCAGTCCCGGCGTCCCCGTATGAAAGACATAATCGGGATTCTCGCCCAACCGGACGATTCGCTCGCGGCTTTTGGGAGTGGCGGCGAAATGGAGATGGCTTAATTTGGTGATGGCGTGACGCATGTATTCGTCGAAACCGCCCTGGGTAACCTCTCCGCCGTGGATATGCGCCAGAACCGCCCCGCCAAACAAGCCCGCAATAGCCCCGGCGAAAGCTTCCACACGATCCCCCAATATGACGACAGCGTCCGGCTTGAGGCGCTCGACCTCCTGAGCCATCCCGTAAATGCCAATCCCTAACCCCTTAGCCATCGCCGAGGGCAGATCGCTGCTGAAGAGCATATCCACCTTGGCGGCCAAAGGCATTTTGTCCCGTTCGATCTCGCGCACCGTCAAGCCGTAGTCCGGCGAGAGGTGCATTCCAGCGGCGATGACGGCCAATTCCAACGCCGGGGAAGAGGCGATGCGCTCCATGACCGGATGCAGAATGCCGTACTCGGCGCGCGTCCCGGTAACGACGGCGATGCGCCTCATGATTTATGTTCCCCTTCATGCTTCAACATCAATTCCGCTTTCTGAAAATCGAGATAATCGTTGATATCCACAGAACTGGGCGCGTCCATGACGTAAGCCGCCAACGAGGCCCAATCGAAGATGGCGGCGTCATCCGTCAGATTGTCGTAGTAAGAGCGTTTGGAAATATAAATTGCGCCGTTAATCCGGTAGAATGCGGGCAGATCCTGGCGGCGCAGGGGGCGGTTTTCGAGAATGAAAAGCGGTTCGAGATTACTCGCGTTGTCGATGGAAAACATAAAATAGGGATGAAATTCCTGCACGTCCGTTACGGATATGAGCGATTTTTTGCCCGATTTAAGATGCTTGTCCAACGCTTCGTCGATATGGCGGGCGTTGCGAAACGGCGAAGTCGGCTGCAAAAATACGACATGATTGGGGGAATACTCCTCTTTTTCCTCCAAGAAACGCAGCGTATGGAGAAGCACGGAGAGCGACGTGGCAGAATCTCCGGCATACTCCAACGGACGCAGGAAGGGAACTTCCGCGCCCCAGCCTTTGGCGATTTTGGCGATCTCCTCATCGTCGGTAGAGATGACGACGCGCTCGATGCGGCTTCGCAATGCGGCGCGGATGGTATGGGCAATCAGTGGAATGCCGCCCAATAGGCGCACGTTCTTTCGCGGCAGCCCTTTGGAACCGCCGCGCGCCGGGATGACGGCTAGGGTATGGGGAATGGCTTTTTCCGTCATGAGGATGGACTTTCAACTAACAACTCATGTTACGCAATCTCAATTCTCTCGCCCTTTGGATCAATCTTCATCCCTAAGAAATAGCCTGCCTTCTTACTGCGTTTTTGAATCACGAAAACACGAAAAGGCGCGAAATTTTCAAATCACTGATTCATCGGGATTCCAAAGAAAAATCCTTCTTACGGCGCGATCCCTTGCCCTAACTAGTTTTTTATTTTTCGTGTTTTTCTTTTCATTTCGCGTCTTCGTGATTCAATCGACGAGTGTAAAAAATTCCTTTAATTATCCATTGCGCGTAACATGAGATTATAATCTATTTTCTCCAAACCATTGCTGCTAGTCGTTCGATTTTCAACTTATCCGATTTCCTCGCCGCCAATCAATCCCTTGGCGTCTTCATCGTCCAATTTCAATTTCGCTGGCGTTTTTTTAATCCGTTGTTCCACTTGTTTGATGTGCTCGGCGGGAGGAATATTTTCCGGCAGCGTCCCGCCAATCCGCTTGATGGCTTCCCGCACTTCTTGGCCAACTTGATGATGCGCGCCGATGGCGGCTTCCTGGTTGCGAATTCCTTCTCTCGCCAATTTGTCTCTCGTTTGAGTCATGCGGAATTGATTGGCCGCTAATTCGGTGGTTCCCATGCGATCCATCAGATTTTCTTTTTCGGGGATGCGCTTCTTTCTTTTGATATCTACATTTCCCAATCCCCCATAAAGCCCTTTATAACCAGCGTCGTGAAAAACGCCGAACATCTTATTTTGAACTCCCGCCTCCCGCGCTGCTCCTGACAGCGCTTTAAATTCCTCCGAGGTTTGCTTGCGCAATTCCAGCCGCTCAAGATCGGCGGCCAATTCCTCCGATAGTTCCTGTCGCCGCGTTTGAATGGCGAAGTACTTTTGAGCGTAAGCGATTTCCGGTTTACGCGGATCGCCGTTCTGGGCTATAAGATAACACGCAAAGCGTGAGAGGTGGAAATCGGGAACTTCTCTAACGCTTCCCGAACCAAGTTCGACCATTTTGCCGGCGCCGGCAAAATGGTTCGCCGGTTCATTTCCCGATTGTTCGCAAGAAGTGACGGCTCTTTTAATCGCCTCTTCGAATCGGCGCCATTGGCTGTACCCCAGCATGACCTGAAGGTCTCTTGCGCTCCAATATTCGGCGCCGTGTTCGTTAATCTTTTTTAGTTCTTCAAACGATTTCCCTTTGGTTGCGGGTAGATTATCCTGGTTCATCCTTAAATCCCTCCATTGAGATAGGGCTTAATTCTATCAAACCGAAACGCCGATTTCTACTTCTTCTGCTATAATAAATTCATTCTTATCGCTGGGTATTGCAATGACAAAGAGCGCTTTCACACTCATCGAACTCTTGATTGTCGTGGCGATCATCGGCGTCCTCGCGGCCATCGCCGTTCCCAATTTTCTGCTCGCTCAGACCAAAGCCAAAATCGCGCGGGTGGAGGGAGATATCAAAGCGATGGCCACGGCGATGGAACTATACCGCATCGATTGCAACGATTTTCCCAATTCTTCCACTGGCGGGGTGTTTCAATCCTTCACCCGCTTGGAGGAACTGGTATCGCCCACGCCCTACATGAATACCATTCCCATCGATCCCTTCAACAAATGGGGCGTGCCGGGGCATCTCTCCGCTAAAGAGTACATTTACCACAACGATACTGCCAGCGAGTGGCCTAAAAACGTATTTCTCGACTTGCGCCAGCATCATTACGGTCCCGGCAAACTTTCGCCCAACTGGATCATCATCGGTTTCGGTCCCGATCAAACGACGCAGGATTGGGATCGCGGCGGTTCGATTCCGTGGGGTGCTGTGGCATACGAGCCAAGCAATGGCGTCGTTAGCCGGGGGGATATCTATCGTTTCGGCCCTTAGAAACGGCGGGATGCGCCATTCTTCCTAAAACCTAGTCTATTGGTTCTACTCATGAATTGCGCCGTTTTCGTGCTATTATTATCGGTATCATAGAATAGGACTGGAAAATAACGATGTCGGATTTACAAGATTTAATCGTTCCCTTAGTAATTTTGATCGCCGTTTTGATACAAGGCGTTGGTTCCTTCCTCAAAGGAAATTATGAAAAGGATGAAGACGGCGACGTTCCATCCTCAACGCCGCCCATTGTTGTCCAACCCAAACCGGAGCGCCAGTCTGCTCCACCTGTCAGCCCAGATCAAAGGCCAGTTTGGGAAGCCGTTTCGCCCGATGATAATAGAACTCGACCAGCCCCGAAACGTCCGGCGCCTAAGCCTCAGCCCGCAGCTTTGGAAGAAGAAAAACCGATCAACGTTCCTGCTCAGGAAAGCCCGTGGGGCAAAATTCTACGAGAACTGTTGGATGCGGATGAGGTCTTCGTTGAAGAAGAACCGCCCCGTCCAAAAAAAATTCCGCGCAAGCCGAAACCGGAGCCTAAGCCTCAATCCGCCGCTGCGGCTCCCTCACCAACGCCTCAACCTATCCCTATCGCCGCCGCTTTCGTTAAGCCCGCGACGGTGAAGAGGGCTTATCCTGCAGCGCTCGCCAGAATTATGAAAAACGCCGAAAAGGATCCCGTACGCGCGGGCATTATCTTTTCCGAAATCATCAAACCGCCGCCCTCGCTGGAATATTTCGGGAGAATCGTGAAACCGTAAACGGTGTTGGCAATATAAAAAGATAAAAGCAGGTAGTTGCAATGGATGAAATCCGCGAAGATATAAAAGTCCTTTCGCTGGAAGCCGTTCGTATTCTATCGCGCATGGGCTGCGTGCGGGCCGCGTATCTGTTCGGTTCCCAGGTTGAGGGAAATCCCGGCCCGTGGAGCGATATCGACATCGCCGTTTTTATGGAAGGGATTGAGAATTGGGATATCCGGCAGAGAGCGAAAGCGATGGGCCGCGTGATGATAGAATGCGGCGCAGATATGGAAGCGCATCTTTTTCCCGCGTCCGTGTTAGCAAATCCGCCCATCGGAAGCTTCGCCGCTTATATTCTTCGGCATGGAGCGCCCTTGGATTTCTTGACGGAAGAAAAGCCCTGATAAGCATCCATATATAAACCGCCGAATGGAAAAAATTCTCTTACTCGCCACGAAAAATTGGGAAAAACTGAAGGAATTGCAGGAACTGCTTGACGGTTCTGGATGGCGCGTCATCGCTCTGAGCGATTTTCCCGATTGTCCTGACGCCGTCGAGGACGGCAAAACATTCGAAGAAAACGCCCGCATCAAGGCCGTCGCCGCATCGACCCATACGGGACTATTGACGTTGGCGGACGATTCCGGCTTGGAAGTGGACGCGCTAGGATTGGCGCCGGGGATTTATTCCGCCCGTTATGCGCGTGGAGACGATTCGACGGACGAAGAGAATACAGCCAAAGTACTAGCAGAAATGAAAGACGTACCCGATGAGCGGCGGACAGCGCGTTTCGTCTGCGCCGCCGTCATCGCCCGCGGCGAGGAGATTTTGTTTACTACGCGGCAAACCGCGGAAGGATTCATCGCCCGCGAACCGCGCGGTTCCGGCGGATTCGGCTACGATCCCATCTTTTATTATCCGTCCTTCGGCCAAAATTTCGCCGAAGTCCCCCCCCCAAAAAAACATTCAGTCAGCCATCGGGGAAAAGCCTTGCGCGCCGCCGTGGAATTCTTACAAGCGCTTATCGAATAAATTATTTGATCAAGATCAAGGGCAGAAAAAAACCTTTCCCTCGCCCCCCGGATTTATTCCTCTTCAAACGGCATAAAGAAATCAAACACGTTTCGCCCGTATTTCTTAGTTCGTACGTGTTCCAGATGCGGCCAATCCAGGCGGATTTCTTCTTCCACATCGTGTTGGGCGAAGACGACGGCGTCCTTCGTCATCAGGCCGGGAGATTCTTCTAGTTTCTTGAGTGTGGCGTCAACGAGGCCTGCGCCGAAGGGCGGGGTAACTCCGATCACATCGAAAGGTTTTCGTTGCGCCGCCAATTTGGGGATCATTAACAGTACGTCGCCGCGGATGATGCGATAGTTTTCCTGGGGGCAGATTTTCTGGAAGTTGGTTTGGGCGGCCTTGAGCGCCGCATCGTCCGCGTCGATGCTGAGGGCGTAGGACGCGCCCCGGCTCAACGCTTCCAGCGCCATCACGCCAGTTCCAGAGAAGAGATCGAGAAACTTTTTTCCATCCAAATGCGGCTGAAGGATATCCAGCAGCGATTTTCGTATGCGCGACAAAAGCGGGCGCGTTGTAAGTCCCGGCGGCGTTACAATGGTTTTGTTTTTATATTTCCCGGCGATAATGCGCATGAACGGCCTTTCTCCGGCGCGAGCCGGCAGAGCAAAAAAGGATTCGCGAAATTCAAACAAATTGTATATGCTGAAAGAGAAAGTATTGAGTCCGGCCAGCAGCCGGAATAGCATTTTTCGGAGGCGGCGTCAGAAAATCCTTTTCGACGCCATTCGTGAAATTTTGGGTGTTGCAAGTGCGAAGTCGGGAAGTCCGTGTTTTTTGCGTCTTTTTGTGGTTTCGTGATTCGAAAACGCAACAAAAAAATAAATCCATGCGCTGCGTTGGATCGGTTGCTCCAATCTGCGGGCGAGACGCCCACTCACCCAGGCTGCGTAACATGAGTTAAGAAGTGCGAATTTAGGTATTTTTACGGATATTCGAACCAGCAAAAATGGGATATCTTCCATATACAGCCTTTCCAAAACGAAAAGAAAGGAATCCCGGCCATGTCTTTCAACCGCCGCGAATTCATTCATGCCGGCGCCGCCGCGCTAGCTGCTTTCACCGCCTCCGGCTGCGTTTGCCAACAGCGAAAAAGCGCCTCGCCCTCGGCGCAATCTCCCTTCGATATGCCGGATTTGGAACCGGATAGTTATGCAATCGGCAAAAAATCTATCATTGTCGACCTATCGAAAGCAGCTTCTCTGCATCCCATCGGCGGCGCAGCCGCCATCGTCAGGCCGGAAATGCCGCTCCAGATCATCATCGTTCGCTTCAACCGCAAAGAGTATTTCGCCCTGTCCCGCCTCTGCACGCATGGCAATCAGGTTCTCAGTTTCAATCCCAAACGGGGCGTTTTGCAATGCAACGGCTATAACCATTCCATCTTCGGCCTTGACGGCGCCGTCGTCAAAGGCCCCGCTCCAACGCCCCTAAAAGTCTATCCCGTTATGCTGACAGACGGCAAACTCGAAATCGTACTCTAAACCTAGAGGCGCATCATGTTTAGGAATTTTACTTTTCTACTATTGCTCCCTTTTTTCTTTGCATCCGCATCTCTAGCGCCCGCATCGAATTCCAAACCGAAGACATGGCGCAATCCCAAAGACGGAATGATTTTCGTCTGGATTCCGGCGGGAAGTTTTACGGCGGAAGTTCCCCGCGCCGTTACGGAAACCGTAACCTATTCGAAGGAGCGCGTTGAGATCGAGCAAGGTTTCTGGATGGCGAAAACCGAGACCGCCGTCAAACAATTTCGCAGCTTCGTTCGCGAAACCGGCTATGTCTCCGATGCGGAAAAGGCTGGCAATAAGTTCAACTGGAAAACGCCCGGTTTCAAACAACGGGAAAACTACCCTGTTGTTTATATAAGTTTCGCGGATGCGCAGCATTACGCCGAATGGGCGGGCGTAGATTTGCCGACGGAAACGGAATGGCTCTACGCTTGCCGCGCTGGATCGGAAACGGTTTATTATTGGGGAGACGAATTCGACGACCGTAATGTCTGGCATCGCGGCAATTCGCTGAAAGGAAGCCATACCGTCGCCGCCAAACAGCCCAACGCATGGGGGCTTTACGATATGGTGGGAAACGCTTGGGAATACGCCATAATCTGCGACGGCGCTCATATCGAACTCGGCGGATCGTGGACGCGCTGCTTTCGATACAAAACCCGGCAAGGCTTCGTCGCCGACAATCTCTTCGCAGGAACCATCGCCCCCCGCCTCTCCCCCTGCAAACCGCCCCTCTCCTATCCTTGGGACGACGACAGAGGCTTCCGCTGCGTCAAAAGAGCGCCGTAAACGATTTGATGCGAATTGGCGAAATAAACGTCGCGATTCGTTCAATATGCGTTTCAGTTTGATGTATGCTCAAATAGGATTGGAAGGGTGAGGCTCCTGCCGAACCGTTCTGGACAGTAAGCGGCTCACCAGGAGGTTCGCCCTCCCATTTTTTGTCATGCCCAATGCATCAAATCGAAAGGCATTTGGTATAAGAACGAATGTATCGCGCTGTTCTATTATTTCAAGTAATTCAAAACCGCCAGCGCGCTCTCTTTCCCTTTGTTTCCCACTTCCAACGGCGGGCCGACGCAGGAGGGGCAGCCGTGGCGGCAGCCGCATTGGCGGATCAGTTCGTCCGCCGCCGCGAAGACTTGTTGGTCGATGTCGTAGATGCGGCGGGCAATGCCGATGCCGCCGGGATAGGAGTCGTAGAGGTAGATCGTCGGCAGCCCCGAAAACGGCGCACGCACCATGGGAACCGCCCGCAAATCTCTGGGATCGCAGAGGACGAACACCGGCGCCACGTTGTTCAGCGCCGTCGCCAGTCCGCGCATTCCTCCGCCGAGGTCAACCTGTTCCTCCGTTAGCTTGCGCGCAAGCTCTTCCGAAAGTTCCAGCCAATAGGCTTCTGTCTGCTTGTCCAATTGCGGAAGATGGATTTGTCCGAAGCCGACGTTTTCGTGGGTTTCGAAGCGTATTTTCTTGTATTTGGGAGCGATGGAACTAATAGCCGTTTCGCCGAAGTAGCGAAAGGCGCAGGCGGTGGAATTGGCTTTTTCGTTATCGATGCGGCTGGTGAGATCGAAGGAAAGCACTTTGATGTCGCTCTCTTCCACGGCGTCGGTATAATAATCCACGTCCACCTCGCGGGCGTAGGCGGTGCGTCCGTCCCAATCCAGTTTGTCGATGACGAAGGTCTGGCTTTGATGCAGATAGATGGCTTGTTCGTGGATCAGCATCGGCGCGCTGTGCAAATCTACTTCGCCCAAAACGCGGTTGCCGTCCGACGTGTTGATGATGACGAAGTTTTCCGAAGAAGCCGAGCGCAACGATATCTCTTCCGCCGGATAGGCGGCGCTGCTCCAAAACCATTTGTCGCCGCTGCGCCGCAACACCCGCTCCTCTTCCAGATAGCGCATCACGCCTTCAATCTCCTCCTGCCCGAAGCGTTCGTCGTCCTGAAAGGGCAACTCGAAGACGCCGCATTTGAGGTGGCTGACCATGATGGCCAGATTGTCGGGATTGATGAGTCCGTTCTCCGAATTGGTTCCGAAGAAATAGCGCGGATGCTGCACGATGAATTGATCCAGCGGCGCCGAGCTGGCAACCAGCACCACTACCGAGGCTTCCTGCGAGCGTCCAGCGCGTCCGCCCTGCTGCCATGTAGAAGCGATGGTTCCGGGATAGCCAGCCAGCACGGCGGCTTTCAGGCGTCCGATGTCGATGCCCAACTCCAGCGCGTTAGTGCTAACCACGCCCAGATAGCGTCCGCTGCGCGTTCCTTCTTCGATGTCGCGGCGTTCGTTGGGCAGGTAGCCGCCGCGATAGCCTCGGATGCGGTTGGGGTCTTTTTTGTTGCGCTCCATCGCCCGCTTGAGATAAGTAGTCAGAATTTCCACCCGCAGGCGGCTGCGCCCAAAAACGATGGTTTGGATGCCGTCCAGCACGAACGAGGCGGCGATGCGGCTGGCCTCGTTGATGACGGATTTGCGGATGCCCAACTCCGCATTGATAACCGGCGGATTGTAAAAGATAAAATGCTTCTCTCCGCGCGGGGCGCCGTTTTCGTCGATGAGCGTGAATTTGCGGGCGAACAGTTTTTCCGCCAGTTCCTTGGGATTGGCGATGGTGGCCGAGCAGCAGACAAAGCGCGGATTGGAGCCGTAGAAGCGGCAGATGCGATGCAGCCGCCGCATAAGGTTGGCCAAGTGGCTGCCGAAAACGCCGCGGTAGTGATGCACTTCGTCCACTACCACGAATTCCAAATTTTCAAACAGCCGGATCCAAAGCGTATGATGCGGCAGGATGCCCGTATGCAGCATGTCGGGATTGGTAACGACGATATGGCCGGAATTGCGGATAGCCCGCCGCGCGCTGGAAGGCGTGTCGCCGTCGAACGTGTGAATTTTGATGTCGCGGTTGAGGCTGGCCCCCAAATCGCGCAGTTCCAAAACCTGATCTTGGGATAAGGCTTTTGTAGGAAAAAGATAAAGCGCCCGCGCTTCCGGATTGATCGTAACGAGATGATGCAGCACCGGCAGGTTGTAGCACATGGTCTTGCCGGACGCGGTTGGCGTCACGACGATGACGTTCTCCCCCTTAAGACTGCGCCATACCGCCTTCGCCTGGTGGGTATAGAGATACTCGATGCCCCGTTTCTCCAACGCCGCCCGAATATCGGGCGAAAAGCCTTCCGGCCATTCGGCGTACTGCGGCGGTTGCGCAGGCAGCGTATGCCAAAACGTGATGTTATCCCGAAAACGGGGATCGGAACGCAGCTTCTCTAATACGATTTCAACGTCGGACATCTCAACCCCAAGGCATTAGCGAAATAAAATCCTTCCCCTATTATTATAGATAGAATTTTATGCTCATTGGAATGTCGATAGAGCTTTAGGCATGATTAAGTCATGTTACCCGCGATGGGTAATTAAAGGAATTTCCTATTATCGTCGTTTGAATCACGAAGACGCGAAAAGAAAATGGAAAACACGAAAAAAAGATATGAAATACAATTATTGCAAGAAATCAAACTGTACGAAAGATTTTTCCGTGAAATCCAAAAGAATTCGCTTTATCCGTGATTCAATAACTTGCCATTCGCCCGTCAAGCGTCCATTTCCCAATCCGCCAAGTTGGCCTAAAGTATGAATCAATCATAGTAAAGCGCCTCATTTTCAGATGGCGCGGCAAATAAGGAAGGAATTATGAGCGAAGAGAAAATCACCAAAGTTGGATTCGTCGGCCTGGGCACGATGGGCGATCCTATGACGCGCAATTTGTTGAAAGCGGGCTTCCAGATGTTCGTCTACAACCGCACGGCGGCCAAAATGAAGCCGCTCGTAGACGCGGGCGCCGTCGCCTGCACCTCCCCGGCGGATGTGGGCGAGAAGAGCGAATTGGTCTTTACCTGCGTTTCCGACGTTCCCGATGTGAAGGAAGTCGTCATGGGCGCAAACGGCGTTTCCACTCGCATGGCGCCGGGGGGAATTATCGTCGATTGCAGCACCAGCTCGCCGCAGCTGGCGCAAGAGATGAGCGACGCCTTAAAGCCGCGCGGCATCGACATCCTGGACGCTCCCGTCAGCGGCGGCCCCGAAGGCGCGGCGCTAGGAACGCTTACCATCATGATCGGCGGCGACGAAGACGTTTTTCAACGCGCCCGGCCTGCGCTCGAAGCCGTAGGCAAGACATTGACCTACATTGGACCGGCGGGCGCGGGGCAACTGACGAAGGCCGTGAACCAGATCGTCATCGCCAGCTCGCTCGCTGGCATCGCCGAAGCCATCGTCCTCGCCCGCAAAAGCGGCATCGACGCCGAAAAAGTGATCGCCGCCATCTCCAAAGGCGCCGCCCGATCCTTCATGATGGAAGTGCGGGCGCCGTTAATGCTAAAAGAATCCTTCGAAAAGGCTTTCTTTGCCCTGGGCTATCACGCCAAAGACCTGCGCATCGCGATGGACATCGCCAAAAACTGCGCCGCGAAGATTCCCGTCTGTTCCTTAGCTAATGACATGTACCAAAAACTCGATCAAGAAGGATGCGGAAAGCTAGACCACTCCGCGGTGTATCTCTTCGCCAAGGAAGAGAATGGATTGTGAATGGAATGATGAGAAAAGTAGAAAAATAGGTTAGGGCGCGTCAAAAACCGCACTCTCGCCAATCTCACCTATTGCAAGCCCGAAGAGATCGCAGCCGCGTGGAAACGTTGGCGAGCCGTCAAAACGCCTACCTGGAAGCCCATCCCAAGGCGAGCCTGGAGACGGCGCAGCGCCGCGTGCAGACCCAGATCGGCCGTCTGCGGATCGACGCCTGGCTGACGGCGTCCGCCGAGAGAAGAAAAATCGTCTTGCGCGCCGACGAAAACGAGTTGCAGGAAGCCGCCGCCCTAGATGGCTGCTACATGCTCAAGACGTACCTTCCCGCCAAGGCGGCGTCCAAAGAACTCGTGAACGAGCGCTACAAGGATTTGGCCGAAGTGGAATCGGCTAATAAATCGCCCATTCCCGCACGGCGGCGTCGAGGGAAGGCAATCCTCCATCGTCAGGCGGGGCCGCCCATATCCAGACTTTCTTTAACACTACTTCCTGACGGGCCTCGTTCATCAAATTCATATTCCAACAGAGAAAATTGTCCTGCATGGTTCTAATCGAATCCGCAGGAACGCTCGGCGTCTCATAAATAAAAGAAACGTCAAGGCGCATTTCTCCCTCATTGGGCCAATCTTCGAACAGAAAGGATTTCGTGACGAGGTTTTGCGAGAGATAGTTTTCTTGTCCCTCGGAATCGTAAAAATGGTTCACGGTGAATACATCGATATCCAAAATGGCGCCGCTTTGCGGAGCGTCGGGCAGATTGGAGCGCGACATATCGAAGGATAGATGATAGGGCTTGCCGTCGCTAAAGCAGAAATTGACGCCTTCCGTGTTTTTATAACGGGCTGTGTCTTCATAGTAGGCGATCAAATTCCAGCCGAATTCCATATCCCTGGATCGGGCTTTCCACTCATTCTCATTGAATGGTTCGCCCCAGAAATGGCCGATAGCGGGATCGTTGCCATAGAGCCATTGACGAAAGCCTTCCGCGACCAGTTCGCCGAGTATTTCGTAATCGCCGGAAAAAGACGATTTCCCAGAAACAGGCTGTATAGCGCTTTCTTGCGTGAGAGCGTGCAGCGCTTTCGCCGATCGATTGGAGATGGACGCCGCTGGAACGGGCTGTCCGACGAGTTCTTGGGCGATTGTGATCCATTCGTTATCCTTGACTCGCTTAATGTCATAGACGGCGGAGATCAGTTCTCCTTCCTGATCGAAACGTTTGCCGCCGCTGACGCCGGTATAGGAAATGAAGGGTATCTGATCAAACAGTAAAGCGCGTTGAGGATAGGCGAGTTTATGAATGACTTCGGCGCAGATACGAACTGCGTCATAAGCGTAAGCGCTAGTCCACGACGGTTTTTGGTTATATTTGTTTTCGAATAGAAAATCGATTCCCTTCTTCTCCGGATCCAAATAACCCGAGACGCCCGGCGTAATTCCAATCAGGTTGTTTTGACAATAATTGGAAGGAAGACCGTTAATCGCCGAAGGAAAGATGCAACCATCGGTAAGCAGCCAACGATGGTAGAGCAAGGACGGATTCTGAGAGACAACCTTGAGAAACGCATTGCAATCTTCCGCATAACCGGCAATCACGCCGATGGAGGCCGCTTTCGCGCCGCCGATGAATTCTTCAACCGCTTGCTGCGCTTTAACGGGATTCACCGCCAACTCGCCAGGCGAATAGAGAAATTTCTTTTGGATGGAAATCGACGAATGGCTTTCCAACGCCGCCAGAATTCCGGAGCCATATTCGGTATTATCGGCTAACACGAATATATTTTTTTCTTGAAGCCGCTGAATCTGACGAACGAGGACATCCGCCTGATAGGAATCCAAAGGCGAAGCTTTGATCGCATATTTTTTAAACTGGCGCTGTCCGGAATACGTCGCGGTCGTAAAAACCGGCAACTCGTTCTGCTCTGCGGAGGCTTCCGTCAAGATGGCGTTTGTCAGCATAGAAATATCGCAAAACACTGACCAGATATTCGGATTGGCAACGGCTTCGCGGTATCCTCGAGCGGCTTTTTCCGGCGAACTCTCGTTATCGAAATAGTCCATTGCGAATTGGATTGTGTTCGGAGTTTGGTTTCGATTCGCATCTTCCACAGCCAGATCGTACGCCTGCTTTAATATCCCGCCATAGTAAGCCAATGGACCGCTGAGAGGGATGTTGGCGTTTAAATAAATGGTTTTAGGAAACGCATCCAAATATAAGGCGTTGGCTTTTCCCCAAATATCCTTGGAATCATTTAAGGCGTCAAAATGGATGCCCACGCCATCTCCATTACTGCATAGATTGTTGGAAAAATAGATATATCCGATTTTCGCATTGGCATTTTCCATGATGAAGATAGCGCCGCCCTTGCCTTGCCCATCATCCGCATTCGAGCGGCGGGGAGTGGGATAATACTGCAAAAAATTCGCCGCTCCACCCCGTCCGCCTATAGCAAAATTATTTTTGAAATGACAATGGTCAAGAAAAAGCGTTCCCTGTTCCCGGACAAAAATCGCGCCGCCTAAACCGGCGCCGCCGCCGCCGCCAACGCCATACCCGGAGCCGCCAAACAGTCCACCCACATTGGATTTTCCAAAAGACATACTATACCCGGAAAAAGGAGTGTTATTGATATTCAGCAGAACCGCGGAGCCTCCACCGCCAAATCCCCCCATGCCGGAGCCTTCGATAAAACTACCGCCGCCGCCAGCGCCGAATCCTCCGTTTCCACCTCCCCACCCCGGATTTCGCGAACCAGCGCCGCCAGCGCCTTCTCCCCCCGATTCCGAATTACTGGTTTGGACGCCATCCAAAGGCCAACCGATTCCGCCTTCGCCGCGAGTACGGTGAATTGCCATTGGAGTGTATGCATTTCCCCATGCAGAGCCATTTCCATTGCGGCCATGACCGCCAATTCCGCCGCCGCCCCCGCCGGCAAGCCAGATCAACGTGCTCGGAGTATCGGGCCGATCCCCGCCAAGATTCATTGCATACCAGGGATCATAGTTTGTATCTCCGCCTTTCCCCCCCCTTGCGCCGCAGTACTCGAATACCATATTCTCGGCGGATAAAGAGCACTCTCGGTTGACGAAAATCGCGCCCCCCATGCCGGCGGCGCCGCCCGCGCCCGCGCTGCCGCCGCCGCCGTCTCCTCCCTGAGTATATCCGTTGACGATGCGGATTCCGCTGATCGTCAATTTTCCCTTTTTAATAAAGAAAACCCGCATTTTATTCCCGTCTATCGTCAATACATCGCTTCCCGGCCCTTTGATTATGGCCTCTCTATCAATGATAAATGTATTGAGTGAGGGATTGATCGTGCAGGTTCCCGGCAAGATATTTCCGGCAAAATTGATTTCTCCGCCGAGAGAAATCAATTGTATGGCTTCGCGCAGGGATACGCCTTCACCGGCGAACGGCCCGTTGTTTTCATCAAGAAGCGTCGTTACCGTTACCGAGGGCCACGGCGTGGGAGTGGCTGTCGGTGTTGGAGTCGATGTTGGCGTAAACGTCGGCGTGAACGTTGGAGTATGAGTTGGAGTTGGGGTTGGATCATTGGCGGTTACGGCTCCATAGACATCGGCAGTATCGTTTTGTACGCCGAGAATAAAGCCTATTCCATTTGCATCCGAAGCATGGTTGCTCTCAAATCGCGTATTGTAGATATTACACAAAACATTCGGGCGAGCGAAAATGGCGCCGCCTTTGCCTTGTCCGTTTTTCCCGCGCAAACCAGCTGCTCCTCCACTCGCTTGATTGTTGCGAAACAAACAATTCTCCAGAATCAATCCTCCGTTGGCCTCGACGTAGATCGCTCCGCCCAAACCCGCGCCGCCGCCGCCCCCGCCGTGGCTGCCGAAAAGTTCGCCCCATCCGCCGTCTCCGCCGAACTCGCCGCCTTTACCGCCATCCGCACGTGAAAATAAACCGCCGCCGCCCCCGCCGCCGCCAGCCCCCCAGCCGCCGTTGCCGCCCGCAGCGGCGTTATTCCCCGCTTTTTCGCCGACGCCGCCGCCCCCGCCGCAGGCGCTCCCGCCTGGATTGCCGTTATGCTGCGTGGTGGAAACATCGCCGCCCTTGCCTCCCTGATCGCGATATTGTCCCCCCACATACCCTCTTCCGCCCTTGCCGCCGTTGACCTCGTTATATGCGCCGCTGCCGCCGCCGTTTCCACCGCAAGCGACATTGTTCTCGAAAGTCACATTCCGGCAAGTCAGGATGGCAAAATTGATGTAGATCGCGCCTCCAAGGCCCGCGCCGCCGCCGCCGCCCGTGCATTTTTTTTCTCCCGCTTCACCTTGCGCCACCCCATTTGTTACAATCAGATTTTGCAGCAATACATAACAACCTTGCCCAGATGTTTCAACACGAAAAATCTCATGATTGTTGCCGTAAATAGCCAGAGAAGCGTTTTCCGGTCCAGTAATTGTCAGATTTTTATTAATGAGGATGGTCTCACTTAGTATGATTTCCAGCTTTTTGAACAACGATGTATCGAAAGTTATCTCATCGCCGGGAGCGGCGTTAGCGATGGCGTTGCGCAAGGCGGCTTCCGTCTCCTCCGTCACGACCAGCGTCGCCGCGTAGAGATTTGCGCCGCCGATAACGAAGATAGCAAGAATGGCAAAAATAGAAAAAATGCGCTTCATGATTTTTCTCCTATGATTTTTGGGATTTACGCAGTCAATCGATGCGACGCGACCGTCTTGCGATTTACAAGTTCTTACCTCAGGGAATGACGCGCACGAGCCGAAAGCCCTGATCGGGATAGCGCTCTTCCGGAGCAATGTAGAAGCGGTTGGCGGATCGGCATCCCTCCAAGACGCTGAACCAACACCCGCCGCGAATGATGCGGAACGATCCGGATTCCGGTCCCGTTGGATCAATCTGCGAATCCAGCGGATAATTGGCAAACCAATCCGAACACCATTCCCAGACGTTTCCGGCCATGTCGTACAATCCCCAGGCGTTGGGCAGTTTGGTTCCTGCATCGTGCGTCATGGATCTGCTGTTATCGTTCCACCACAGGTAGTTATTATCGCTGGGATCGCTGGAGTCGTCGCCAAAGTAATAGGCCGACGCGGTTCCCGCCCGGCAGGCGTATTCCCACTCCGCTTCCGTAGGCAGGCGATAAATTCCCTGTCTCAGATCGTTGAGTTTCTTTATAAATTCCTGACAGTCCATCCAGGAAACCTGTTCGACCGGCAGATTGCCGCTGCCGGCGAAATACGATGGATTTGTCCCCATGATGGCGTTCCATTGCGCTTGCGTAACTTCGTATTTACCCATATAAAACGGCTTTGTGATCGTGACGGGATGTTGATTTTCGTCCTCCGGGTCGCGATTCGGTTCGTCCGCCGGACTGCCCATCGTAAAAGATCCTGCCGGGATCATGACGAATTCCATAGGCATTGCGCCGTCAGGCAGGCCGGGAATTTCAAGAGTAGTGGAGGAAAACGGAACGGGGGTAGGAGTAATTTCTTCTTCGCCTGATTTCACGCTGATTATCGAAGGATCGGATTCGTCGCCGTCGAGAAAATCGCCGTGATAATAGTGGTTACGGTCGAGAGAGTAAATTTCCAGATTATCGATATACGCAATCAATGTTTCTGTTTTGCTGGGGTTGAAAATCTGCACAAGGGGTTGAAATCCGGTGGAGGGCGGCGTACAGAATGTCGTTAAACGCTTGTAGCGTCCCAAAAAGTAATGTCCGTTGTTTGGCGTGTTGTACGAAATAAATAGATTGGGTTCATCGCCTATCGCGGCAATCACGATCGCGGCGTTGCCGCTGTCGGTGCGCGCCGAACAACGGATCATTGCCGCATTGGGGCTGACAATTCGCGGACTAAAAATCATAACGCCTTCGCCTGGCTTGGCGTTAATAATAATTCCTTTCCCGTCCGTGGCTCCCGCGAATGCATGATCAGTAGGGATTGCGCCATAGGAAACCTCAGCCTGCGGATAGGCGCCAAAACCCGCGCCTTGAAGAAAAATCCCATTTTCCTCGGCGGTTGAACCAGAAAAAGCGAGCCGAATGGATTCCTGCAGATATTGCGGCGCGGGAATTGACGTCTCTCTCGGCCTCGGAGTTGGCGTGGGGGTCGGAGAAGGCGCGGGATCGATGCTATTCGCGCCGCCGGATGCGGCGTAGACGACTGCTATCGTTCCGTATATGGCGTTACAGAAAAGAAAAAAAGTTATAAAAAGAAATGCCTGAAATTTTGTCTTCATAATCCTAAACTCCTTCTTCGTGTTTTAAATGGTTCTGTTTAATGCCAGATAATCATCAATTTTCTCTTCCCAAGGCGGTTTGATCTTTTGAATTCCGTGTTGCGGGCATGAAACCAACTGCGATTGGGATATGATGTAAGTGTGGTACTCAAAAAAAGGAAAATATTGACAAACTTGCTTTCGGTTATTATAGGGGGAAACGTTTTCCGTCCCGCAGAGAGGGCAACATAAACGAGCTGCGGGATCGAACGTTACGTGAACGCACACTTTTTTTTGTTCTTCGAATAATTCGATTTTTTCGATCGACCATTGAGAAGTAAGGTCTAATAGCCTCGTGAAAATTTCTTCCATATTCATCCTATCCATGCAGATTCCCATAGGCGCCAATCCTTATAAAGATTGAAATGCAGTACTAACCGATTCAAATCGACATCTTCAATTGGAAGAAAGAAAGCGATTCCGGTAATTTGCTTTACTATATAAGCGGACGGAGAGGCGAACTATCACGGAATCCCTTGTTTTTTGCGAATGGAATTCCGGGGGGAATGCGTCACGGAATCCCGTGACATGAAGGAGGCGAGAGCAGAATTATAATGCGTTGGAAGGATTTTGCTGCAGCCATGCGGTAGCGGCTTCGATAACCGCTTTCATATCATTCAACTCCAATTTTTCGCGAATTCGTCTGCAATGGGTTTCCACAGTGTTAACGCTGACATTCAGTTTTTCGGCAATATGACGAGGACGCAGCCCTTGGCCGATCAGGCGAAACACGTCCTGTTCCCGATCCGTCAGCGCCTCCGCGATATTGCCGCCGTCGCATAAGGGAAAAGCCAGCCGGTTCATGATCCGGTTTTTCACGGCGTCGCTGATAAAGATTTCCTTTCGAAGAACGGCGTGAATGGCGTCAACAACGGTCTCAAACGACCGGTCTTTCATGATGTAGCCCTTCGCGCCCAATCGAATGGCGCGTTCGGCATAAATCAATTCATCATGCATGGAAAGTACGATCGCCGGAATTTCAGGCGATTGATATTGAAGGTCTTTTATTAAATCCAGGCCGGAACTGTTGTTCAGAGATAGATCGACGATCGCAACATCCGGACGCATTTCCCGAATCAAGCGGAGGCCGTCGGAAGCGGATCGGGCGGAGCCGCACACCTGGAAGTTCGGTTGATTGTGTAAAAAATAGGTCAATCCTTCGACGACGACCAAATGATCGTCGACAATGCAAATTCGAATCGGCGATAAATTTCTAAACGCGCCATTCACAGAGATATTCTCCGAATCCGGCTTTCATACATTCGTTTTTAGCAGGCAACGAACATCCGTTCCTTTCCCTGGCTGGGCGTCAATCGTCAAGGAGGCGCTAATCATGCGTGCGCGGTTGATCATGATTCCCAAACCCATTCCCCGCTGAGACGAATCGTCTTGGAAATCGAATCCCGCGCCATTATCGCGAACCGAGAGAAATATTTTTTGAGGGTCGGCGTTGATGGTGAGATCGATTCGATTCGCCTGGCTGTGTTTGACGGCGTTACTCAAAGCTTCCTGAGCGATTCGATACAAATGAGTGCAGATTTCAAAATTATCGATGGCGACGATTCCTTCGGAATGGAAATCGCAACGAACGTTAAACAGACTTTGAACGGTTGTCGTCAATTCCTTCAAAGCGGGCGCAAGCCCGCGGTTTTCCAATTCATGCAAATACAGGCCTCGCGCCAATTGTTTGCTTTGCGCGGTTACATTATAAAGATGGTCTTTGATCTTGGCAATCATCTCTTCATGAGATGGCGGCAAGGTTTCTTTCTGGTTCAAAAGCCCAGAACACATGAAAGTCAAACCCGTCAACGTCTGGCAGATGCTATCGTGAATTTCCTGTCCGATCTTCCGTTGTTCCCGACCGCTGACTTTCAGGATTTCATTCTCCAGTCGTTCGGTAATATCGTTGGCAAACGCCAGAATCTCGGCGCGGCGGCCGTTTTCATCGTAGCGATTGACAAAACTCCAAAGGATAGTGCGGATTCTCCCCGATGGGAGCGTCAACGGAATCTCGCGCTCGTAAAATTCGTTGTTCGCGATTCGGCGATGGATGGATTCGATTTTCTCTCGTTCGCTTCCATTCGAAGCGATATTCCACCAATTTTTTCCCAGCAGTTCGTTAGAAGAAATGCAAAAGGTTTTTTCCCCCGCCGGATTAATGAAAGTCAAAGTTCCATCTTCTAAAAATCCAAGAATGACAACGGGACTCGTATGAATGATATGGAGCAGATAGTCGCGATCGGCGCGGATTTTCGCGGTTCGGCCGCGAACTTCTTTTTCTAATCGGCGATTGTCTGCTCGTACATGCCGGCTTTGCAAAAAGACGCCGCCGCCAATGCAAAAAACGATCGCCAACGCCGCCGCCAGACGAAACCACCACGTCATCCAGAAAGGCGGATCGATAACGATTTGAATGGACTCGCCAGTCTCATTCCACACGCCGTCGTTGTTCCTGCCTTTCACTCGGAAAACATAATGGCCTGGAGATATTTTACTATATCGAGCGAAACGCCGATCTCCGCTTTCCACCCAATCCTTATCCAATCCTTGCAACCGATAAGCGTATTGGTTTTGCAGGGGCCGCGTAAAATTCAACGCCGCAAACTCAAACGACAAAACGTTTTTCCAGTAGGGAAGACGAATCGAAAGTGCGTCGCCGAAATGGCTTAAAGGGACGTCGTTATCCAACGCCTGAATTCGTTGTATGTGGGTGGGAGGGGCGTATGAATTCGTGCGAATGCGTCCTCCATCCAACACCGCCAGCCCTGAAGAACAACCGAAATAAATCGAACCGTCCCGCGTTTTGATCCCCGCGTTGATCCGGAATCCCAAATCTTCCATTCCGTAGGAAATGTCATATTGAGTAATTTCTTTCGTCTCCAAATTCAACCGTACGATTCCGGAATATCCCGTACCTATCCACAAATACCCATCGTCCGATTCCACAAGAGATCGAAAATCATTGCCGCGCAATACGGCCTGCGGCGAGTAATAGGAAAACGTCTCCCGTTCTCGATCGAACTCCACGATCCCGGAATTGGCGCCTAACCAAAAACGCCCCTGGCGATCTTCCAATAGATCGTGGACTCGGTTTCCGGATAGCTGGCGCAATCGATCGGTTGGCGTTGTCGTACAAGGATATCGTTTGAACGATTGCGTTTCGGGAAGGAAGCGATTGAGTCCTCCCCTTGACGCTCCCCCCGCGCCGCCTGCACTGCCAAAATCCGAATTGGCCGCCCAGATCGTTCCATTGCGATCTTCCAAAATGGAGCGAACATCGTTGCTGCACAATGAATTTTCTCGCGTGGGATCGTATTGGAAATAGGAAAAACGTTTCGTGTGCGGATCGTATAAGTTCAACCCGCCGTTTTCCGTGCCGATCCACACTTTTCCGTCCCGCGCAACTAAAATAGCGCGGACGATATCGTTGTTGAGACCCGTTCCATCCACGGGATCGCGGGCGTCTTTGTTCCAAGGGAATCTCATAAAGCGTTCGGTTTGGGGATCGAATAGGCAAACGCCCCGCAAATGAGTTCCAACCCAGATTTTACCGGATGGATCGGGACAGAGAGCGGTGACGGTGTTGTAACTGAGACTGGTGGGATCGTTAGGATCGTTAAGGTATTGTTTGAAGGTCTGCGTTTTGGGATCGTAGCGATTCAATCCTTGATCTTCCAGTCCAATCCAGATCGTTCCCTTTGCATCTTCGCAGATGGAAAACACGGAGTTGGCGCTCATGCTGTTCGAATCGTTAGGATTATGTTTGATCATACGAAAAGGGAATCGGCTGGGATCGTATCGGTTCAATTTATTGTCCGTCGCCACCCAAACCGCGCCGGAACGTTCTCCTCCCGCTTTCAGAACGCCTCCGCTGCTCAGACTGTTTAGCCGTTCGCTCCGATAGGTTTCACGCGCCCATGCTCCCGTCTGCGGATTCAAACGCAGAAGACCCGAACCAGTAGCTATCCATAGAATGCCGGATTTGTCTTCGTAAAGACTTCGATGGACTTCGTGGGGATCGTCGAGTTTGCATTTATAATGAATGACTTGCAATGCGCCGGGATCGAGACAGGCGCTTCCCGATTTGTAACGGCCGATCCACAATTTTCCCGAACGGGATTTCAGAATGCAGGTAATCAAACTGCGTTCAATGGTATTCGTTTCGTTAATCTCCACTCGAGTAAATTGAGCCGATCGCGGATCGAATCGAAACAAGTTTTCATTCGATCCTACCCAAACCGTTCCATCGCTATCCGCATAGAGCGCACTAATAACCTTGCATAACGGTTCATCGGGCGATTGGGGAACATGAATGCATCGCGTACAGGCATTCGTTTCTAAATCAATCCGATTCAAACCCTCGGTGGTTCCCACCCAAAGCGTGCGATTCGGCCCTCCGATCAGGCAAGTGATATGATTGCCGCTCAACGATCGTTCCGTATTGGGATCGTGGAAATACTGCTCGCATTTCTCTCGCCATTTGTCCAGGCAGTTGAGACCATTGCCGGTTCCTATCCAAAGACGATCCCGCTCATCCTCATAAATCGACAACGCATCCGGACTGGAAAGCGAATTGGACTTTTGAGGATCGTATCCGAAATATTCGAACGAATACCCGTTGTACCGGCACAATCCCTGGCTCGAACCAAACCACATATACCCGGCGCGATCCTGAAAAATTACAGTTTCAGGATTGAAGGGCAAACCTTCGGCGTACGAATACTGATTGAAGGTCAGAACATCGTCATGGAATGGAACTTCCTGAGAATTCAAATCATGAACCCAGAAGAAAAACAGACCAATGCGAAGCCCCCATGTGAAGCCAAACTGTATGAACCGCCAAGGCAATTTTCGTCCGTTCATTTTTGTCTGTTGTACGCGTTGATGTTAAACTTCATCTTAACTGTTAAGCCTCTTGCAAAATTCATTCAGACGCTGTCGAAAAGGACGAAAAACATCGTGGAGATCGCCGCAGTCGTTTCCTCTCGGAGAAAATTGTTAATCCATTGAGTTTCTCACCTAATTCCGAACAGAGTTTTCCTTCACACTCGCGAAGAACTTCATGAATCGGCTCATCCCTACATCGCCCAAAGCAACAATTAGTCGACGGTGAGCGCTGCGATCCCAAACATCAAATTCGCCTTCGCCAACTTCCGAACCCGAACGCGATCTCCTCCAAATTCTTCCTTGAGACGGCCGAATACCCGTTCGATCATTGTAGCGCTTCTTCGCCGCCGGATACATCTCTTTTTGATTTGTTCGCAACTACAGTTAATTTAAAGAGAGATTTCTATAGATCCCTTCACTTCGTTTTTTTAAAAAAAAACTCCTTTCCATCAATTTTGCATGAGGCTATAGAGTTTGAATTAATTGGTACGGGTAATGCAGGCATTCGAATTGAAATAGAAATTTGATGAAAATATATATGTGACGCAATCGGGGAGTACTCTTGATATTGAAAATAGGTTGATTTATCATTTTTTGAATGAACGCCCCTTTTATTCGATTATTATGGTTCGGAGCGTAGGGGAAAGTTATTTTATAGATCATCCCCACCCCCTGTTCGCCCGAGAAACTTAATTAACGCCGGAAGGGTGATAAATCCCGCCATTTTAAACGAGGTGAAATATGATCCCAACATTTCGTTTCAACGCATTCGCCAGTTTGACGCTTTTCCTATGTTTAGCGGCGCAGTCTGTTCTCGCGCAGGAGGGATTCATAGACTGCCGTAAATTTGGGGACAATATCGTAATCAAGATCGATGGCGATCCTTCGGATTGGCCGATCAATCTCTATGGAAATCCTGCCGAATTGCCCGATATCGATCCCGCCGAGAACATCGGCAATATTGCGGCAAGCAATGCGATCGATCAGGTTCCTCTAAAAACGGGGGATCATTTCGTTTATAATTCCAAAAAAGTATTGATCAGTTCGGCGGCTTCGTTGGATACGGAAGGGGAAGGAGATTTTGAAGCGACAACGTATATTGGCTGGGATGACACCGGTTTTTATCTATTGAACATTGCTAAGGATAGTTATATCAGTTGGGATGATGGGTATAGCGGAACTCGAGATGCGAGCAATCTGCCTGGTTTTACCAACGATGGCATCGAAATATGGTTTGATAACGATAACGACCGGCTTCCTCCCAATATCGATACCGATCAAACCTCCGAATTCGATCTGCAAACCGCCTTTAATATTGATGCGGCTATCATGAAGGAGGAATTCGATTCGGAAGCCATAATGGCCAACGGATTGCCTCAGGATTTTGCGATCTTCCGCTCCGCGCTCAATACCGATGACGATGCAGAAGGCGAAATACTGGCCAAAATCGAGCGCGCAGTCAAACTAGATAGCAAACCTATGCTTGAACATAAAGCCTATGTGCAGGAAATCAAATTCCCTTGGGGCGTATTTCCTTCATTCGATAAAGATGAGCCGATCGGCTTCAACATTAACTGGATCGATTTTGACGCAACGAATTTCCAACTCATGCGATGGTCGCAAGGCAATGAATCGGACGTGCAGTATTTCCGTGAAATGCGTTTTACCTCTAATAATCCTTTAGGGATAGCGGCCTCATTACTTGATTGGTCTATTTTTTAAAGATTAGGATGTTGATTTTGCAAATGGCATAATGCTTTAGGAAATAGAAGGATCTTTTGATTCTAAGAGTATGTTTATAGTTGTTTTTTTAAAGCCGATCTCACTCTCCTTCTGTTCTTCAGGGGGAGAGTGAGTCTTTGATGCTCCCCCAACCCCCGCGAGAAGAAATTTCCAATCGTTATGAATGGTAAAATTTCGATAACGCCAGTTTCTTATCTGATTTTTATCCTATTTTTTATCCAAAACACTCGGGCGGATTTATCTAACGGCGATGTTCAATTTACGGATATCACGAAAGAAGCCGGCGTTGATTTTCGCCATATCGCCGGAGATCCCCTAAAAAAGAATTTAATCATTGAAGCCAAAGGCGGCGGCATTGCTCTCTTTGACGCGGATGGAGACGGATGGCTTGATATTTATTTTGTGAATGGAGGCGTATTGGATAAGAAAATGAACCCTCCGCCAAGAAACCGTCTCTACCGCAATAATCGCGACGGCGCGTTTTCCGATATCACCGATGAAGCCGGAGTGGGAGACGCCGGATGGGGAATGGGCTGCGCCGCGGCGGATTACGACAACGATGGAGATGTCGATCTTTATGTAACCAACTATGGCGATAACCGGTTCTATCGAAACGATGGCAAGGGACATTTTACCGATATTATCGATGAAGCCGGTTGCCAGTCATCGCTGCTGAGTACGGGTGTTTCCTTTGGCGATTACGATTTGGATGGCTGCCTCGATCTAGTAGTGGCCGATTACCTAGATCTCCACTCGATCGAAAGTACGCGCGACAAGGATAAAGCGATGTGGCGCGGTTTTTTGGTCTATCCCGGACCGAGAGCCTATAAAGCGCAGGGAATGTCTCTCTTTCATAATAAGGGAGACGGAACCTTTGAAAATGTTACCCAATCCTCCGGTTTTTCGGCTATTGAACCCGCGTATAGTTTCACGTGCCTGTGGGCGGATGTAAACAATGACCGCTATCCCGATTTATATGTCTCCAACGACTCCATGCCCAGTTATCTATTAATCAATAAACGCGATGGAACCTTCGAAGAGACCGGTCTCATGGCGGGCATCGCTTACAGCGAAGATGGGACGGAAATGGCTTCCATGGGCGCGGCGTATGGCGATATGAATGGGGATTTCGAATGGGATCTTTCGGTAGCCAATTTTTCGGAAGAACCGTTTACTGTTCACTTGGGCAATGGGGATGGAACTTTCGCCGACATCACCTATACCAGTACGGTGGGATATAAAACGTACTCCGCTCTGGGTTGGGGAGTGGAGTGGATGGATGCAGACAACGACGGCGATGAAGACCTTTTCTTTTGCAACGGCCATGTCTATCCGGAAGCCGACAGTCCCGACCTGGACACTTCATTCGCTCAAAGTCCTATGCTTTATGAGAATATGGGAAACAATAAAATGTCGTTGGTGGAGAAAGGGCTTGGAAATGACTTTTATAAACCCCGCATCGGCCGAGGCTGCGCGCAGGGCGATTTGGATAATGACGGCGATCTCGATTTAGTGTTGAACAATCTCAGCAGTTCTCCCGCCATTCTTCGCAACGACGGTGGAAACAAAAACAATTGGCTGCAGCTGGTTTTAGTGGGCGCAAAGTCCAATCGGCAAGCCATCGGCGCAAAAGTTAAGCTTATCTCTGGTACGATCCGCCTGGCGAAAGGCCTATGGAGCGGTTCCAGTTTTCTGTCGCAAGATAGCGCGGTGGTTCATTTGGGCCTGGGTCGGCAGGAAAAAGCCGATCTTGTCGAAATCGTCTGGCCGTCGGGAGAAAGCAAAAAATTAGAGAATGTGAAAGCGAATCAACGGATTGTCGTCAAAGAAAACGAATAGGAAAAACGCGCTTTCCGAAGTAACTTATGATTAACGCGCCTTGTATCTCGGTTATTTTCATTTTTTTAATTGCGCTTTCCTTCCGGCCTGGCGATGCGGCTGCGCAACAGGAGGGAAATTCCGGCGTTGATTATGAATTTCCCAGCGAACCGCTTATTCAAGATCCTCTCTACGCGAAGAAAGAACAACAATTATTCGACGCGATCAAGAAAGAACCGGACAATCCATCATGGCTTATCCAATTGGCTCGTCTCTATCAAGTCAGCCGTTACTATGACAAGGCCATTGCGGTTCTAAACGACGCGATCGCCAAACATCCCTCCAATAGTCAGGCTCATTATTTTCTAGGACAAATTTTGGGCAGTCAGCAACGAAATCCGACGCGCTCCATTGAGGAACTACATGAAGCCATTCGTCTTCAACCCAATAGAATCGAATATCGCCAGGAACTGGTGGCCGTGTATTACCGCCTGCAACGATTTCCTCCAGCGCTCGAACAGATCGAAGAGATTCTACAGCGCGAACCGGACAACATCATGGCGTTATACCGGAAGGCTGTAATTCTGCATATCCAAGGCGTGATTCCAGAGGCGGAGTCGATTCTAGACCGGATGCCCAATGATGAACATGCGCGGGTTTTGAAAGCGATCATTGTTCAACAACGGGGTGAAAACGCCAAGCCTTTATTCGAATCGATTCTAAAAGATTATCCAACCAATTTACGCGCGAGGTACGAGTACGGCAAAGCGATTCTCAGGGAAAAAAAGGTTGCGGAAGCGCAGAAAATTTTCGAAGAGATCATCAATGAAGATCCCTTTTATCAGCACGCGCAATTCCAACTCATCAAGTTGTACTCTCTCCAGAAGGAGAAACAAAAAGCGGCCTTAGCCAAACAAAGCCTGGATACAATCAATCGGATGGGACGGAAGGAGCGCAATTTCTACCGCAGTTATTTGCGTCATCATCCCGATACGGCGGAAACGCACTATTCGATGGGCCTCATCTACTTGGAAATTGGGCGAGGCAATTTAGCCGAGGAAGAATTCTTAAAAACGCTTTCCATGGATGCCAACCACCAAGAAGCGCGCTTTTACCTGGCGCAGATTCAAATGGCCAGCGGGAATTTCGATCGAGCGTTGCCTTATTTGCAAGCGCTTCTCAGCCAACAGCCGCAATCGTCTCGTCTCTATGCGTTGATCGCCCAATGCTATCTGGAGATGAAAGACTCCGCTAACGCCGCGCAATCTCTCCGTAAATCCCTGGAAATTAATCCGCAGGATCCTCTCGCCAACCGCATCCGGGAACTATGGAGCAGGCGCTCTATCCAATCCGCAACAAACCCGAATTAAGACATCCGCGCATTTATTGGAGTTATTTATCAACAGCCTCATGAAGCCTTGAAAATAATTTGGGGATAAAAGTCTCATGAAAATCGGTGTTTATTCGTCATTCGAGCGGTATTTCCGATCGATCTCTTCAAACGCCTCGATATGCGCCAGCATGATTTCCGTAATGGCGGGATCGAAAAACGATCCCGCCATGTTGTTGATTTCCTCGGCGGCTTCCCGATGGCTTAGAGAAGGCTTGTAGGGGCGCTTGGAACGAAGAGCGTCGTAAACGTCCGCCAGGGTGATAATGCGCGCCTCGATAGGAATTTCGTCGCCCTTCAAGCCGCAAGGATAGCCTGCGCCGTTGAAGCGTTCATGGTGGTAGTGAACGATATTGTGAGCCATGCGAAAGGTTTCGTTGTCGCAGTATTCCAATACCATCATCATCGATTTGGCGCCCACAGTAGTATGGGATTTCATGATTTCGAATTCGTTGGGAGTAAGGCCGCCGGTTTTCAAGAGGATTCCATCGGGAATGGCTACCTTGCCGATATCGTGCAGCGGCGAAACGATGTAAATGCTTTCTACGAATATGGGCGTGACGTCCAGGTAGTTAGGCTGGCCGCATAATAGACGGGCGAGCAAGGCGCAATGTTCGCGAACGCGGTAGAGATGCGATCCCGTCGTAGGATCGCGCGATTCCGCCAAGCTGGCCAAGGAAAAGATAATCGCCTGATGGGCGTTGAATATTTCCTTCGTGTAGCGTTCGTTGGAATCATTCAAACGATACGATAGGATCTTGTAAATATTGCGGGAAAAAGATTCGTCCTTTTTCATCCATTCGGAAAAATCCCCTTCGTCCATCATAAGACATAGGGAATTTTTTACGGCTCTCACCGTCGCTGACCGGCGTTCTAGCGTAATCATGGCCATCTCGCCGAAAACTTCGCCGGGACCGATCCGCTTTAATTCGCGCAAGCCCCGACCCGTCTCCTTGAATATGCTGAATTCCCCAGCCGCAACGATATAAAATGCGCCCCCTTTGTCGCCTTCATAGAAGACGATTTCGTCTTTGCGAAAAGATTTTTCACGAAACCGCCCTGCGGCGAGTTCTATGGTTTCGCGCTTGAAACTGGAAAAAAGGCTGCTTCGATTCAGACAGGAAACGATATCCGTTTTGTTCATCCTATCACCGCCCTTGTTTTAATATTCTATTTCGATGTCCACCCCGTCCGGTTGATTGGGATAACGAATCAGCAACGTCCGCGTTCCGGCGTCCCATTGCGGCTGTAGATCGATCGCCTGGCCGTCCGGCCCTTTCGCCGATAGGCTCTTGTGTTCGACGGGGAGCAGAAGCCGGGCGATTCCGTTCGTGGAAGCGGGGCCTTTCATCGTAAAGGAATAATATCCCTTTTCCCTTTTTTCCTCATAAGCGCGGGATGAGGCGGCCAGGATGCAAGGAGCGGGCTTCTTGACGCGGGCGAGGTTGAGGAGAAAAACCCTTTGATCGGGAGCGACGGCTTTTTCTTTCAGCAACGGCAACTGGGAATCGAATAAATCTACGACCGGCCCTTTAATGACGTAAGGTTGATCGGAAACGCTTTCGTTCATGGCGGCGGCGATGTCGTAAGCGCCGCGTTGCAAGTGGAAATAATTTTTCGGCTGCCAGGAATTCGCGTCTTTATTTTT
Organism: Candidatus Omnitrophota bacterium; assembly: GCA_040755155.1. NCBI lineage: Bacteria > Pseudomonadati > Candidatus Omnitrophota > Candidatus Omnitrophota bacterium. The sequence goes on from JBFMBP010000074.1 coordinate 43,389, forward strand.
CGCCGCCGATTTTTTCAGACAATCGGAAACCAAGGCGGGAAGCAGATCGAACGCCTCTTGGTTCATTACTAATTCTTTAGGATCGCGGCGGACGACGGCGGCGATGCCATCGCCGCAAGGTTGAGGGCCTTTATCGTTATTTTCCGGCTTAAAGTTCAATAAGCCCAATAGATGCTCGGAAGGGGCTTTAAATTTCCGCCCGTCCTGGTTCCACCATTCGCGGATTTTTTGGAAGGGATCGTCGTCGCGGCCTAAATAGATCAATGCGCCGCCTTGCTTCACCCACTGAACCAGGACTTCGTGATATTCCGGCTTGAGCGGTTTCATATTGGCGTAGCTCATCGCCAGTACGCGGATTCCCTTCAAAACGTCCGGTTGCAAAAGGTTTTCCATTTGTACTAAACGAACAGGAACGCCGAGTTTCAACAGCGGCAGCGCCATGCCGTAGAAGTTGGATAACGCAGGGTCTTGGTAATTTTCGTGCGTAGGAAAGCGTTGGAACATCATGGTATCGGAAAGCAAAACGCCAACGCCCTGCGTTCCCGGCAAGGGATCGCTGGACGGCTCCATTTCGTTGAGCGCGTTAATCAATACTAAAATCTCCGAAGCATAATCGGCGGGAATGCCTTTTTTCTCTCCCGAACCTTCCACGGAATAGCGTCCGTTGAAGATGCGGCTGGGCCAGGGCATGACTTCGTAATCGGCGATGGAGGGCTGCAATAACTGCGCCGTAAAAGTGGCTTCGTAATTCCGCCGGTAATCCTCCCAAGTATGATTGGGATTGTCTTCGATGGGATCGGTGAGGAAATAGACGCGGCGCCCCGTCGGCGCGGTCATGGCAACCATAGAGGCGTATTCCAGAAAAGCGTTTTCGAACGTACGCTCCTTTTGGACGCCGCGATAAATGATCGGGCTGCGCGCCGTACCCGTCCACACCTGTCCGATATAGCCGTCCATGCCCGGCAGATCGGAAAGGCTCGATTCCGGACTGACGATGTTCCAAGCGGAATAATTGATAAGCGTATGCGTGGGAACATAGCAGCGCACGCGGGTTCCTTTTTTTCCGCTGTAATCCTTGGCGTAGAGAAAAATATCCTTGAGCGCACGGAAATAGAGATGGTATTTCAATTTGGCGGAGCGGTAGGTAGCTTCGGGGGATTCGTGCTGCGCCTGCCACGGTTCGCCGTAATACTCTTGCCATTCGCGCTTGAAGCCTTCGCTGTAGCCGCCCCGGTTCCAAAATTCCGGCTCTTCCAAGTGAATGGCGGTTACGCCTTCGTCGATGGCGGTTTTGACGAGGCTTTGCAGATATTCGATATAACTTTTCGTGGGAACCATATAGGGAACGCCGGGGCCGTGCATAATCATCTCGCCATTTCGCTGTACTTGTCCCTCATCCAGATGATTCTTTCCATCGAATTTCCCGTTGAGGTAATCCTGATAACCGCCCCAAGCGACGCCGGTCATAAGGTGGATGCCGTAACCCCGTTCGCGCCAGCTGCGAATCCGATCAGGGAAAGAGGAATTGACTCCGTAAACTATGGCGACGTCCGAACGCAAATCCAACAAGGGAGACCAACGGTCGGCGGTTTGAAAACAGGTCTTTTCCAATTCCTGGGCGCTGACGGAGCCCCAAAAAATGAGCAATGACAAAAACGCCATTCTTCGAGACGAAGGAATCGATAAATACATAAAATTAAAAGCCTCCCTTTGGATTCGTAAAAAGAGTCTAAGGCATTTCATTATATTCCGCTTCCGATTTCCCGGCTACGAGAATGGCTTTACCCGTTTTTTTTCATGATGAAGTTATTCACTCGCAATTCGTCCGTAACCGTTGTATTCTTTATACGTTTTTACTACCTGTATATTCTATCCAAATGGAAACATCCAATCCCATAGAACTTGGAAGCGGGAGTTAACATGAAAGAACGTATTTTTCGCCTAATTTCTAAAACCGTTTGTCTTGCCGTCTCCTTGTTTGCGATATTCCTTTTCCCCGCCTCTCTTAGCGCCTCGCCGCAGAGCGACGAAGTCTGGCGATTGCTGATCCGGCGAGGGGATATCGACGGCGCACTCAAATCATTCGAACAAATCATCGCCGACGATCCCAAAGACGCCTTAGCGCAAGCGGGCGCGGGAATGCTGCTCGACAGCCGCGCTAGTGAAAAAGACGCGCTGGACAGCCTGTTGAATGCGATGCGATATGAGACCTCCACGCCGGAGGCTGTTCTTTATCTCTTCGAAGCGATGAAACGGCTTTCTGGCAAAGCAGACTATGAAAAATTCCTGCAATGCACGGACGAGATTCTGCAATCCAGCGAACTTTCGTCCCACTGGCGCGAATGCCTGCAATACGGACGCACCTCCGCATTGAAACGTCTCGGACGGTGGGAAGAAGCGAAAACATCTTTCTCCCAATTAGGTTTTCTCGCGCGCTTTTGGTATTGCGGACCCTTCGACAACGCCGAAAAGGGCGGACACGCCCGCGTTTTCGGTCCGGAGGAGGACCTGCGGCTCGAAGCGACGTATCCGGGTCGCTACCGCGAGACGGCGTGGCGTCCGTTGCCCTTGGAACCATACGACGGCTACATTAATCTGCACGCGCTGGTTTCGCCTTCGCAAGAGTCGAGCGTCTATCTCGCCGCCTCGATCCTGTCCCAGGAAGCGCAGCGCTGCAAACTGGCCTTCGGTCATGCGGGAGCGTTGAAGGTTTGGTTGAATGGGAAATTGATCGCCGACATCAATCGCTATCACGGCGTTCGCCCCGATCAGGTCAACATCGAGGATGATCTGGATGCGGGAAGCAACACCCTGTTGCTGAAAGTCTCTTCGGGAGAGAAAGGAAAATTCGGCGTTTTCGTCCGCGTTCTCCCTGATAAACCGGAAATGGTGGAGATTGCCGATCCCGCGTACGCCGATACGAAGCCCGATCTCAAAGCGCATACGCCGCGCCCCAACCAGGAATCACCGGCCGTCTTCAATCAAGAGCCAATCTCCCTGCAGCAAATGAGAGCCTTGAGCGAAGCCAAAGATTCGAATCCCTTGATGGGAGTATTTTACGTTTTGTTGATTCAACACTGGGATATCGCCGACGAAAACGATCCCAGCGTTAGCGCCATCCTGACGCAGCTGAATACGCTTTTCAACGGCAATCCTTTTCTCATGCGCCTCCTCGGCGACGCGGAGAAGCAGGACAATCGCCAGCGCCTCGCCTATGCGAAAGCCCTGGAATACGATACCGATGACCGCGCTTCTTTCCTGCGGCTGCTTCGTTATTACCGCCAGTCGCCCTATGCGACGAAAGGACTCGATCTCATCCGCCAATGGGATGAAAATCATGACCTTCCTTCCGCCGCGCTTCTGGATAAAGCGCGGATATTGAATGGCAAAGGATTGAGAGAAGCGGCTGTCGACATTGTCCGTTCCATCGCCGAAGCCGCAGACCTCGAAGCGAAGAATCTGCTTTTAGATATTGGAGGCTTCTATTTGACGGAAGCGGATACCATAGCGCTCGCCAAAGAGATTCTGGAAGAAGACGCCTCCTCGTCTACCGCGTTGAAGAACCTGCGCGACCGAGCCATACGGGATCGGAACGAGGCGGATTTGAAAAAATACTTTGAACAGGAACGATGGCTGAATCCATTTTCCATCGCTGGTTGGCTCGATCTGGCCCGCAGTGATCAGGCGCGGGGCGAATACGAGCAAGCGCTGAAGACGGTCAAAGAGGCAATGCAAATCTCGCCGCAGGAATACGAGCTGCATCGCATCGCCGCCGAATCTTATCATCTCCTGGGAAAAGACAAGGAAGCATTGGCTTCTTTGGGTGAGGCGGCCAAGAGCCGTCCCTCCGATCCCTGGCGCATCGAATATCAAAAATTTCTCAAGCCGGAAGAAGAAACCTACTCTACACCCTATTTGAAAAATTGGCAGGACATCGAGATTCCCGCCGCGCTTGATCTGTCGCGGGCCAATTTCGTGACGCTGCTGCATCAAGAGATTGTCAAAGTTCATCCCAACGGCAACGCCAGCGAGACGATTCGCGAGGCGGTGAAAATCTTGACGGACTCCGGCGTCAAGATGTTGCAAACGCGAGGCGTCTCTTATGAAGGCGGCGGCGAAGAAATCCGCGTCGTCAAGGCGCGGGTATGGAAGCCGGATGGAACCTTCTTGGACGCGCCCGCCCCGCAGCGCCGCAGCGCCGCCTCCGCCGCCGATGCGGCTCAACGTCTTTATGGAGATTACAACGTGGCGATTTTCCGCTTCCCCGCCTTGGAAAAAGGCTCCGTCCTGGAATGGGAATACGAAAAGAAAAAAGCCGTCGAAAATATCTACGCGGATTATTTCGGATATATTTATTATGTAGGGGACGGATATCTCGAACCGACCGTCCATTCCGAATTCGCGCTTATTACGCCCAAATCCCGTGATTTTTATTGGAAATATATACCGCCCAACTATCCCGCCTCTGTCGCCAAGAAGCCGGAAGAGTTGGCGCACGCTCCAGAGATTATCGAAAGCGAAACCGAACGGGTCTACCATTGGACCTATAGCCAATTGCCGACGATTCCTCGCGAGCCTTATATGCCCGCCGCCACGGAAATCCTGCCCTATATTAAAATTTCCACCTTCAAAACCTGGCAGGACATGACGAAATGGTACTGGGATTTATCCCGCGATCAATTCATAACTGGCCCAGTTGTCAAAGATCGGGTGAAGCGGATTCTGGACGAATACCGCCAGAAACACGGCTTCAAACTGGAAGAGCCGCTTTCCGATTGGGACAAAGTGAAAGCCGTCAACGCTTGGGTGAATACTGGCGTGCGCTACCTGGGTCTGGAGTTCGGCATCCACGGATACAAACCGCACAAAGTGGATGAAATCTGCAACGCCCAGTACGGCGACTGCAAGGACAAAGCAGCGTTAGCCGTGGCCATGCTCGGCGAGTTGGGAATCGAAGCCAATTTCGTCATCGTGCGCACGACGCATCTGGGCGAGTTCGATTACGACCTTCCCATGCTGGGCATGTTCAACCACGCTATCTATTATCTGCCCAACATCAACGGCAAGGAAACCTGGATCGACGGCACGGCCACCTTCTTCGGAGCGGCGGAAATTCCTTGGGGCGACGCGGGCGCCAACACGTTGATCGTTAAGCCTAGCGGAGATTCAGAGTTCAAACGCATTCCCTATTCCAAGGAAGACGAAAACGGCGGCGTCTATACCACGGAAATTACGCTAGACGCCGACGGCGACGCGAAGGGCCGCCGGGGGGCGCAATTCCGGGGGCTTTACAATCCCGTCATTCGCAGTACCTACGAAAATCCCGCCAAAGCCAAGGAAGTCATCGACCGCTCGTTGATCGGAACCTATCCCGGTTCGCAATCCTCGAATATCCAACTATCCGATTTGCAGGATTACGATAAAGACGAAAGCCTCTCTTACGATTTGGAAATTCCCCAATTGGGCGTCAAGCAGGGAAACCGGCTTGCGGTTCCCTCCACGATCTTCGACGAATCCCTCTCGCAGCGCTACGCCCAACTCTCGGAAAGAGAATACGACCTGGTGCTGCAATATCCCTGGACGCGGACTAACATCCTGCGCATTGCGCTTCCCCCCAATTTCTCCAAGGCGGATTTGCCCAAGGATCAAAATATGGAGACGGAATTCGGGCGCTATACGCGCAAAACGGAATTGAAGGACGGCGTAGTGAATCTGGAAGAAGAATTGGTCTTCCGCCCCATCCGCGTCCCGAAGGAGAAATACAATAATTTCCGGGAATTTTGCCGCCTGGTCGATCAATATCAAGACGAAAAAATATTCGTGGAGACGAACTAATGACGATAAAAAAATATTCCATTCTGCTTGTCATGATCGGATGGCTTATGACCGCTCCAGCGTTGTGGGCGGGGCCGATGGAAGACGCTTGGAGCGATCTGTTCGCCAATCGATTCGAAGCGGCTCAAAAGGTTTTTGCATCCGCCGTGGATTCCGCTTCGGGCGAAGAAGCGTTACGCGGCCTCCTCTTCTGCGCTTGGGCGCAGGGAGAAGCTCCCGGTATGGCCGCCATTCTCTCTCATTTGATTGTTACTTATCCTAAAAGCCCGTACCTCGACGCCTATCTGTCGTTTGGAGGTTTTTCCACTTTGCAGGGCTGGACTCCCGCTGAGCGCGTGAAGGCGCTCGATCAAGCCTTGAGCCAATCCCCGCCCGATCCCCAACGTCAATGGCTGGCTTATGAACTGGCTGAATCGTTGGACATGCTGGCTGATCTTCGTTCGGGTGAGGCGGCGCGGCAAGCGGGCGTTCTAGTGGACGATTGGAACATCGTCGGTCCCTTCGGGCGTTATGGCATGGCGGATTTCAAGAAGCCTTTCGGTCCCGAAACCGGCTGGAAGGAAAAATACTCCGGCTGGCGGGGCGAGGTTGCCATCCATCCTATCAAGCCTGCCGATATAACCGGTTTATTGGATATCGATTCATTGATCTATCCTTCCGAGGGCGTCGCCTACGCCTTAAACGCCATCGAATCCGGCGCCGCCCAGGATGCGGTTATGACCGTGCACTCGCCTTCGGATTTCCGTGTTTGGTGGAACGGTGAACCGATACTCGAAAAATCCTCAGCGCGTCTCGATACGTCCAGAGCCGTCTCTTTTCCCATTACATTGAAAAAAGGGAAAAATCTGTTGGCGATAAAAAGCCGCCAATCCGGCCCGTGGTGGCTGCGGGCAAAAATCCAGGCCAATGGCAGAACGCCTCTTTCCATCCATAGCATTCCTTTCGACGTGAAAGATTTTGCGGAACTATCCTTAATTCCCTTCGAAATCAAGAAATCTGATTCCGTAGAATTTCAAGGAATTGCTTCTCCCTCATTGCCTTTTGCGCTAGATGCCGATCATAGCGCGAAAGAAGCGGCTGAGCGCTTGCTGTTGGCGGCGTGGCATCTGGACCGCATGGAGTTCGATGCCGTAAATGAAAATTTACGTAAAGCCATGGAAATCTCGCCGGACTTTTGCGTTCTGCATGAAATGCTGGGCGAGGCGGGCTTGCGACACGCCAACTCCCGCCCCGGCTCCAAACCGCGCTTTCATCAGGAAGCGGAGGCTTCCTTGCGCCGAGCCTTGGAACTGTATCCCGGTAGCAAAGACGCATTAGTCGGTTTGCTGACTTACTTCATGGACCGGGATCAAACCGATCAGGCGTTAGACCTGATCGACAAAGTTAAGAACGAGCATCCGGAATTCTTCGGCGAAGGGTATACGGCCATGCTCGATTATTCTTACGGCGGATTGTACGCCAAGAAAAATTTTATCCCCGATTCCGCCCGCTATTACGAACGTTCGCTGCAAGGCTTCCTTCCCTCCTACGAAGTCTTCCGCCATCTCTTCCATTATTATGGAAGCAACAACAGCCTCGAACGGGTGGTAGATATTATTGTCCGAGCCTTGCAGGTTTTCCCCGCCTATTCGCCTATCCTGGAACGCGCCGTAAAATTCCCAGAAAAACTGGCGGGCAAAATCGACCTTGGAGGATTGTTCCAGCGTCTGATGGAAATCCATCCTTACGAAGCGAATTACGGGCTATTCTACGGCGATTTTCTGGAAAGCCAGGGAAAGTTGGACGAAGCCGTAAAGTTGTACGCCCAGCTGCGCCAACGCTTCCCTCATAATACTCGAATTATGGATAACCAAGCCGCCTTGGCCTATTTGACGCAAGGCAAAGACACAGCCGAAGAGATTTATCGCCAATGGCGCCAACAAGAACCTAATAACATGAAACCCTTCCGCTTCTTCCGCGACGTGAAGGACAAGGGCGATTTCGATTATATGAAATACGACGTTCCATTGGATGATGTCGATATCGACGAAGCCGATAAGTGGGAATCGTCGCGCGCTTCGGTCATTTACCTACTGGACATTATGGTCATGCAATTGCACGAGGACGGAACCTACGACCAATACATCCATCAGGCCATCAAAATTCTCAACCAGGAAGGGATGCAAAAGTGGGCGGAAGTCGTCATCCCCAAAGGGCAGCACATTGAAATTATCATGGGACGCACCATCGCCCCAGACGGAACGGAATGGGCGGTATCCAACGTGCAGGATTTAAGCGGCCAACAATCCCTTTCCATGTACGGCGTCGATAAGGGCGCAATTGTGGAATACGCTTATCTGGAACGAACCGGACGCCGCGAACCCGGCGCCAATTACTCCGCCGGAGGCTATTTCTTCGGCTCGGACGACGATCCTATGCTGCTTTCGAAACTAACTCTTATCCAGCCCGATGGCGTCCCGCTGAACCTCGATAGCAACCCGGATGATTTCCATGCCAACATTATTAAGGAAGAAGGCCGAACGATTTATCAATGGGAAAACCGGCTGCAGGACGGCCTTAAGCCGGAACGCTTCGGGCCGACTCTCTCCGAGCGGGTTCCAGCGCTCCAATGGACGACTTGTCCCGACTGGCTGGCTTTCGTAGAGCGGCTGCGCAGTTCGCTGGAAGGCTTCGAAGAGGCGTCTCCCGAAGTAGATCGCCTGGTGAAGGAATTGAAGACAGAAGCGAAGACGCCGAGGGAGTACGCCGAGAAGGTTTATGACTGGATACGTCTGAACATCGAAGAATCGGGCGGCGGACAAACCACGGCGGATACCGTGGCGTTAAAGGCGGGGGGCCGCTATCAGAAAATGAAACTGGCGATGCATCTGCTGCGGAAAGAGAATATCCACTCGCAACTGGTTCTAGCGCTGGAAAACGACGAACATGATGGTTTCCGGCCTTTGCCGTTTCTCAATTTCCCCGGTCAAACCATGCTCGTCATCCCACGGCAGGATGGAATCGATCGGCAATTGGCCTCTGATTTCTCCAGCCGATTCGCTCCGTTGAACGATATCGATCCCAAAGTGCAAAAATTCGTAATCCTAGTTTATGATGCGAATATTCCTTATTTCGAACCGTTGGAATCGAAATTATGGGAAAGCGGATTGATCCGGCGGGAGGCGCGTTTGAAAATCAATGCCGACCGCAGCGCCGCCGTTCAAGGCGAATTTGCTTACGACGTAATTTACGACCGTCAGATACGCGAAGCGCTGACCAATCCCGAAATCAAAAAGCGGCTCGCCGATTCCCAGATTACCCGCGATTTGCCGGGTATTCAAATCGGCCAATATTCCATCGAGGATTTGGACGATCTATCGTTGGCGCCTCGGCTCGTTTTTTCCGGCGTCATGCCGGATGGAATAAAATCCGCCGACGGTAATGCTTTGAAAATTTCGCCGGTTTTGTCGCGGGCGAACGCTTCCGGCCTTGTAAGCGAACCGACGAGGGAAACGCCGATCGTTTTCACTACCAGCCCTGTCCGCGATCCCTTGATCTTGCGATTCGACGTTTCCGCTTTTCTGGAGCAAGGCGCCCAATTCCAACTGCCGGAAAATGTATTGCTGTTGACGGAATATGGATATTATTCATTATTCTACGAATGGGAGGGTTCGGAAATCGTAGTGAGGCGTTCGTTTTTAATTCCCCCGCAGAAAATCGAACCGTCGATATATCAAGGATTCGTCGAGTTTTGCCGGTCTATCGATCAAGCGGAGGATAGAGATATTCGCATCCTGATGACGCCGACTAATAAATAATGGTGAGTAATTAGAAAATCCCGCTTGGGAATAAAATCTATTTGTTCCGTTTCGCTCAGATAGGAGTCATAGAGATTAACTCACTGATATTATTGTGCTTATGTTGATGGCATTCTCTGGGCATCCCTCTGATTCAAGGAAGGAATCAATGAATTTTGTCATCGGTAGAGGCAATATATCTTTTTGAAAATCGTTAATGAGATTATCTAGCTATCTGGATGCAATTAACAGAGTATGGCTTCCTTAACTAAAGAAGCGATTGTTTAATATAAATAATTATTTATTACTTATTGTTTCGAAATAGAAGTTTTGAAACAGAATTTTCTTCCCATTGCGTATTTAGGACGCGAAAAATATTGGCAAAGTTAAATTGCCAACGAGCATCGATAATGGAAGAGAAATCCCGCCGAATTCTTATTTTAGATAGTTCTCATAGCTCTTACCTGCAAATGATGAACAAGCAATTATGGCAGGTGCTAGAGAAAGGCGGATATGAATTATTCATCGAAGAATCCCCAAAAGCAATCCAAGAGGTTATGCGAAATATAGAACCGGATCTTGTTCTTATGGATTATTCGATGACCGAAAAAATTGAAGACGACCTCTGTAAAGAAATAAAGAAATATAGTGTGGAAAGAGGAAAATTCATCCCCATTATTCTTCTGTTCACTTTGAGCGATTTCGATAACAAACTCGCTGGCCTAGATAACGGAGCGGACGATTTTCTCATTAAGCCGCCTTCTCCCAAAGAACTTCTCGCACGCGTCCGCAATTTACTGCGCGTTTGCGATCTGCAAGACAATCTGCGCGAGACGAATGTACGATTGGAACGGGCGCAAAGGATTATCGAACGAGAGATTAACATCGTTGGGCAAATTCAGCGGTCGTTCCTGCCGCGCACTTTCCCCTCCCATCCGAATCTTCGCTTGGCCGCCCGTTATCAGCCTTCTACGCAAGCGGGAGGCGATTATTACGACGTTGTATCCCTTGACGAGAATCGATGGGGCATCGTAATCGCGGATATCGCCGGGCATGGCGTCTCCGCGGCGGTGGTTATGGCGTTGACTCAAATGGCCGTCAAGGAATTTTCTTCGGATGCAAACAGTCCTCAGGAAGCATTGAAAATTTTCAATGAAAAATTGAATCGACATCTTTCGTCAGAACATTTCGTCACGATGTTCTACTCCATTTTAGACCTGCGAACCATGGAATTGACTTATGCTTCCGCCGGCCACTATCCCATGATGTTTTACTCCGCCCATGAACATCGAGTGAAAATGTTGGAAATCGAGCCTGGCTTCCCTCTTCGCACATTCAATTCGGAGCGCTACGAACAAAAAAATGAGACGCTGAAGCCGGGCGACAAAATTCTTTTATTTACGGATGGAGTGACCGATGTCTTCAATCTGGAAAAAGAATTTTACGGCGTCGAACGGTTGAAAGAGACGTTTTTGCGCAATTGCGACACATCGCCCGAAGTTCTCGTCCAAACCATTTATCACGATACGGAAATTTTCCGCAAAGGCAAAACCCGCTTGGACGATTTTACTCTCATGGTTATATGCCGGACGTGAACTCCGCTCCAACCTCTCCATTCAGGATGCGATCCAGGTTATTTTATCCGTAAAGCGTTGCAATAAAGGAATGATCGTTTCGGGGAATAACGATTCGCTGACGCCGTGTCCTACCGTAACCGTATTGAGCCTCTCCTCATTCGCCTCCCATAAATAGTGATACCCCATCTCGCCAGTGAGATAGGCGTCGACATCCAATTTCTTTACGATAGGTAAAACGCTGGAACCGCTGCCGGTAGATAGAGCGATGCGTCCGACTTTTCGTTTGGCATCGGGACGGACGCCGCCGAATTCCGGTGGATGCGGCAGGCTTTTTTTCACCCTCTCCATAAAAGCGTTCCATGTTAGTTTTTTGCGAAACTCCGCTACCCATACGGCCTGGCCGATATCGCGGAAATCTTCCAGCGGGTAAAGATCGTAAGCGGGTTCTTCGTAGGGATGCGCAGCGAACAAGGCGTTGACGACGGCGTGTTTTTTTTCATTAGGCAGGATCATTTCCAGCCGGTCTTCTTCCGCTTTTTCCAACGCGCCAGCGCGGCCAATAAAAGGATTGGAGCGATCCGATCCCCTGAAAGTTCCGGTTCCCCGCAAGGAAAAGGAGCATAGATCGTATTCGCCAATAACTCCTGCTCCCGCTTCGGCCAAGGCTTGGCGTACGCGATCCGTAAAATCCGGCGGGACGAAGGTTATCAGTTTTAGCCGTCCGCTTTGCGGTTTGGACGCCAAGGGATGCGCCTGCTCGCAGCCCAATTTTTCCGCCCATACTTTCGCCATTCCCTCCGGATGCAAATCCATGTTGGTATGAGCGGCGTAAAACGCCATGTCTTGGCGCACCAGTTCGCGGGCCAGGCGCTGAATAGGATGATTTTCTAACAACTTGCGCAGAGGCGAATAAATAAGCGGATGATGAACCAGCAGCAAATCCGCCTTTTGACGAACCGCTTGCCGAATAATTTCGGTAGACGCTTCCAAAGCGGCAAGAACGCGGTGAACTTCGCGGTCCGGGTCGCCGATTTGCAATCCTACAGGATCGTCCGGCAATGCCCATTCCAACGGAACGGCGTTTTCGATAAGGCGGACAAGTTCGTGTAGTTTCATGATTATTTACCTTTTATGAATTGTCGCCATTCATTGCCGCAGCGAAATCGCCTGCCATTCGCCGATTCCGCCGATAAACTGGTAGGGCAGGCCGCCGAGACAGGGATGATTCGGCGGCATGAAGTCCAAACTTTCGATTCGCTCCATCCAAACCCGCGCTTCCAAGCCTGTAAGCCAATCCCCCCAGTTTTCCTGGGGAAGAAACGAGACAATGCTTCCTTCTTTCTTGTGCCTCGCAAGATAGGCTCGGAACACTTCCCGGCCAAAAGCCAATTCTCCCGTTTTAGTCGTGAATGGACAATCCAAGGTGATTTCGAGATCGGTGGGGGCCGCCACGGGCAAGCGGTTGCGGTTGTGGAGAAAAAGGCCGCCCGCGGTGTGAGGCAGTTTTTTTTTGTAGACGTAGGCCGACGCATTCGGATACCGTTCGATGAACTCTTTCGGCAAGCTGGGAATCGCGAGATTGTCATGCAATCGGCATCTCTCTTCGATCGATAAAAACGGCGGCGGAGTCGATGGCGGCCTCGCCGTCACCCGATGAAAGAGAGGTGGAAGCAAAATGATCGGCGAAGCCAGCAAGGCGACTAAAACGACGGGAACCCATGCGGCGAAGTGAATGGCGATCAATACTAACAAATAAAGAAGAGTAAAAGCCGCCGGGATCCAATCGTCCGTCGGCTTTCGCGAGATTTTCGATTCGGCCCGATCTAACGAAAAGGATAAATACCCCATCATTGAGGAAAATACGACAATTTCGATCGAGGAAAGCCAGATCGATAGGCTGCTTCCATTCAGCGTCGAAACGCCATCCCCGCTAACGTTCGCCCCAAACCACGCCAATAGCCATTCGATGAAGACGATCAGCATAATTATGCCCCCCCAATCGGATGGGGATAATCATCCATTATCGGCGAAATCACCAAAGAGTAAATTTGCGTCCAGCGCCTGGCTCGAATAGTATTACGCTTATTTTCGACTAATTTTTCCCTTGCCGCCTTATGGATGTTTCGGAAGCAACAAACCCCGGCATCGCCTCTGCGGCGAAAGGTAGCGATCGTAAACCTCCGCTAAATCCTGGAGAGTAACTTTTTCAATTTCTTCCTGGTAATGCACGGCGTAATCGATCCCTTCCGTGATGCGGCCATAACCGTAAGTATGGGCGATCGAGATCATTTTTTCGTTGGAGAAAGCAAAATCGGCGCGCGACATGCTCTTGCTTTTTTCCAATTCCTCTTCCGTAATCTTTTCCCGCGCTTTTTTCAATTCGCTTTCGATCTCCGCTTCCACTTGCGGAATCTTGGAAGGTTCCGTCACGGCCTCAATCATAAACAGTCCAGCGTGAGTCAGGTTCCAGGCGTCGCAGCCGATCGAAGAAACGATGCCCAATTCATCGTTCAGCCTCCGGTGCAAACGGGATGAGCGCCCTTCGCCCAATATCATAGAAAGGATATCCAGAGCGTATTCGCGAGAAGTTCCTAATAACTTTGGCGTAGGGTAGCCGATAAGAAGATAGGATTGGTTTACGTCTCTTTCAATGACGATTTCGGAAGGAGCGTTAATGACGTCCCAAGCGCGATTCGCTTCGGACGGCGCTTCTTGGACGAAATCGCCAAGCAGACGGTTCAGCTCGTCCTGCGTCTCTTGCAATCCAATATCGCCCACGATGGATATCGTAACGTTTTTGGGATGATAGCGATTGCGCAAATAATCGTTGAAGGAATCGCGCGTAATCGTTTGCAGCGAGTCCTGCGTTCCCAGCACGTTGCGCCGGTACGGGCAGCGGGAAAAAGCCAAACTGGTGAATTCGTCGTAAATCTTCGACCAGGGATTGTCCTCGCTGCGCTTGATCTCTTCCAGAACCACGGAGCGCTCCCGTTCGATCTCTTCCGGATCGAAGAGGGGATGGCGCAAAGAATCGATCATCACTTCCAGCGCAGTCTTCCAACCGAAACTGGGGAGCACGACATAGTAATGGGTATAATCCAACGAGGTGGCGGCGTTGTTGTAACCGCCGAGGGAAGTGATGATCCGATCCATGACGCCAACGCCGAAACGTTCCGTTCCCTTGAAAAACATGTGCTCGTAGAAATGGGAAAGTCCCAGATGCGGTTCGGGATCGTGAACGGCGCCGGTTCCTATCCACATGTCAATGGCGATAATAGGCGCCATGCGCAGTTCCTTGTGGACGAGTGTAAAGCCGCTGGGCAGGCGGATTTCGGTATAGGGAAGAAGAGGATTTCCGTTAAGAGTCGTAGTCATATGATTAGTCCAAATTATTGGCGCCGGTTCGGGCGATAAGGCATCCCGCTTCGTGCAGCGATTGGCGCGTCTCTCCGCAATCGGCCCACCATCCTTCCAAATAATCGAAGGTAAGGGTTCCCTGACGCAGGTAGGCGTTGTTCACGTCCGTAATTTCCAACTCGCCCCGAGCCGACGGCTCCAGCGAATCGACGATTTCGAAGACCTGGGCGTCATACATGTATATCCCGGTAACGGCGTATCGCGAGGGGGGATATTTCGGTTTTTCCTGAATTTCCACAATGCGTCCGTTCTCGATTTTGGGAACGCCGTATTGTTCGGGATGCTCCACTTCTTTCAGCAGGATTTTGGCCCCGCGCTCCTGTTTTTCGAATTCCTTCACAAAGGGAACGATATTTTTTTCGATGATATTGTCGCCCAGCATGACGACGGCGCGGTCGCCGCCGACGAAATCGCGGGTTAACGCCAGCGCTTCAGCAATGCCGCCTTCGCGATCCTGGTAGGTGTAATGAAGGCGCTTCAAGCCGAATTCTTTCCCATTGCCCAGCAAGGGCAGGAAATCGCCTGCATGGTTGCCGCCGGTGATGATCATGATATCTTCGATCCCCGCCTGAAGTAGGGTTTGGATGGGATAGAAGATCATCGGCCGGTCGTAGACGGGCAGCAAGTGTTTATTGGTCACACGCGTCATCGGCAACAGCCGGGTTCCAAGACCTCCCGCCGTAATTACGCCTTTCATTGTCCGCCTCCCGGCGGCTTCAAACGGCCGCCGTATTGTTTTTTGTAATAAGCCTTGAATTCCGGCCCTTTAATTTTCTTCCACCATTCTTTGTTTTTCTTATACCAGGAGACGGTTTTAGCGAGACCTTCCTCAAGGGATACGGCGGGTTCCCAGCCCAGGGCTTTGATCTTGCCGCTGTCGATGGCGTAGCGGAAATCGTGGCCCGGCCGGTCTTCCACGAACGAGAGCAAGTCTTTCGGCTTTTTCATCAATTCCAGGATTTTTTCCGCCACGGCGATATTCCGTTCTTCCGCATATCCGCCGACATTGTAGATTTCGCCGGCAACGCCATTTTTCAGAACCAGGTCGATGGCCCGGCAATGATCTTCCACGTAAAGCCATTCCCGCATTTGATCGCCCTTTCCGTATACGGGAAGCGGTTCGTTTTCCATGGCGTTGGTGATGAAGAGAGGAATCAATTTTTCGGGATACTGATAGGGGCCGTAATTATTGGCGGCGCGGGTGACGATGGCGCTCAGGCCGTAAGTTACGCAATAGGCGCGGCAGAGGAGCTCGCCGCCGCCTTTGCTCGCCGAATAGGGCGAAGAGGGACGCATGGGGCTGTCTTCTTTCATCGGTTCGGCGAAGACGGGACCGTAAACTTCGTCGGTGCTGATCTGTACGAAACGCTCAACTTTGCATTGGCGCGCCGCTTCCAGGAGGTTGAAGGTTCCAATCACGTCGGTTTTAAGAAAATCGTCTGGGCGGCTGATGGAACGGTCGACATGCGTTTCCGCCGCAAAATTGACAATGGCGTTCACTTCCTTGCGGCTGAGGAGGTCCATGACTAACTGTTTGTCGGCGATGTCGCCTTGAAAGAAGCAGTAGCGGGGATCGCGTTCGATGGCGCGAAGATTCTCCAGATTCCCGGCGTAGGTCAGTTTGTCGAGATTGATAATATGAACATCCTCATAGGCGGAAAGCATATATTGTATAAAGTTGGAACCGATAAACCCCGCTCCACCCGTTACTAATAAGCTTGTCATAGGATAGGCCATCCTTGATTCGATCGAAATCGCTTATTGGCGCACGGAAACCGCCGCCGAACGCCAGGATGATGTAAAATCGTCTTTTCGTAAAAGCAGCCCGCGCTTTTTGCCGCCGGGCTTCGCCATAATCGGATAACCTCTTTATAGTAGCATAATTGAGAGATCGGGGAAAGCGATTGGAGGAGCTGGTTTAAAACGAAGAAAGCCGCCATCGGGCGGCTTTCTTCACCAAATACTTTTGTTTCGAGAATGTGCCGTTCTCTACTCTGATATTATTATATATCGGCAATGTTTCAATTGTCTAGAGTATTTTTTCATTTTTTTCAATTTTTTTTGGGGAGGGAGTTGGTTATGGATTTTCCCGATAGACGTCTATTCGCTTCCCTATAATGCTTTCGCTTTAGAAACCGGCATAATCATTGGACATTGATGCTTGAAGATTTCCTCCCGCCGCATTGACGGTTAACCTTGCAAGCGGATAGATCGAGTTATAAGATTCCAGGAGGAAGAGGCGGTTTTTTTTGTTTCTTCTATTCCTTATCGAGCAAGGAGAGATCAATGGCTCAAGAGATCTCGGGAAGTAATTTTAATTCGGAAGTACTGCAATCCACGGCGCCCGTCCTTTTGGATTTCAGCGCGACATGGTGCGGGCCGTGCCAAAAAATCGCTCCCATCGTAGACGAACTCGCAAAAGATTTTTCGGGGCGCGCCAAAGTGTTCAAAGTGGATGTAGACAACAATCAAGAACTGGCCTCCCAATATGGGATCATGAGCGTGCCTACTCTCATGATTATCAAGGGGGGCGAGGTTGTCAACAAGTGGATCGGCTTTACGCCGAAAGCAACGCTCTCCGAAGCGCTGGAAGCGACAATCTCTTCTTAAAATTATATGATAATCGAACAATAAGCCGTTGGACGAACCTTCCAATGGCTTTTTTGTCTATCGTTTAAGAGAGTTATTCGAACATCATTCATAAACCGGGGGGCGGCGCAGTTTAATCGCTACGATAATGGATCGTTCGTTTTTTCCGCGCCGCGATATTTATGAAATCGGCGAATAAATCTATAACGGATTTTTCCGAAGGAAAAGATCGATCGACGGCTTTTCTCCCCGTCCGTTGGATTCGTTCCATTGCCGGCGTTTTGAACGATCTCGCCTCGAATCCCATTATTCTCCAGGAATTCGTCAAGCAATTGCGCAGCGGCCGTTTTTTCGTCATGCTGGCGTTTATTCTCGGCGCGGGAACCTTAGCCGTAGCCTTATTTTGGCAGACTCCCAATTACAACAATTATCCCGCAGGTAGAAGACTGTTCTCGGCGCTGGTCGCGGGAGAGACGCTCGCCGCTCTATTGATGCTGCCCGCCATGATGGCTCATTCCTTGATCGTGGAGAGAGACCGTGACACTCTTCCCCTGCTGCTCGCGACGCCGCTTGGCCCAGGCCGCATCATCCTGGGGAAATTGCTATCCACGCTGGGGATCATGCTCCTTTTAATCGCAGCCACGTATCCATTAATCGGAGTTTGTCTGGCGCGAGGAGGCGTGGCGCCTTGGGAAGTGCTGGCGAGCGCCATTTTCTTGATCTATCTCAGCTTCGTTCTCGCCTGCTTCGCCGCTTATCACGCCCTGGCTTCCACAACGATATTCCGGGCCATTTTCACTACGCAGGCGACTTTATTTCTTTTTTTCGCATCCTTGGGTTTTGCGCTGGTTTTCGCTTCCGGGATTCTATATGGTTTTTGCTTGGCGGCGATGCGGGTATTGGGTTTTATCCTGCCGTTGGGAAAATATATCCCGATGATGTCGAAAATCCTGCTTATTCTATTCGGCGGCGTTGGATTCATCGTTCTAACGAGCATCCCTGTATGGCTGCTGTCTCAAGCCCGCAAACGGCTGCAAACGTTGGAGCCGAAAACCCCCTCTATCTGGACCCTTGAGATCCATCCCTCGTTTCAATACGGCCAAGTCGTGGAGGAAGAAAAAAAAGTTACCTTGCGCTCTCGATGGCTTCTTCGAGAGGGAGGCAATCCTTTTTACCTGCGGGAACGGCTCGGCTACAGCGCCGCGCATACGCCGTTTACGATTCCCTCCTGGTATCTGATCGCTCTGGCTTCCCACATCCTATTCATCCTGACGCCTATCGAGCAGGGGCGATGGGTTGCTGCCGCCGTTTTATTGTTTTCGGCGCAGTTTGCTCCGATCTATGCGGGAACCTTATTTGCGGGGGAGAAAGAGATCGGAACCTGGGATTTACTGTTGACAACGATAAGCCGTTCGCGGACGCTGTTGAACGGCAAAATGCTAGGAGCGTTGCATCAAGCCGGATTGCGCACGGCGGCTATGTTTTATCCGCCGTTCATCCTGGCGGCGATTCTAACCAAGATTCTCTCGGCTCAAGGCAGCGACATCCACGGCCCGACGTTTTTCTTGCTCGCCGCGTTCACAGTCATTATCGGGACGCAAACGTTGTTCCTAATCGCCATGACGTCCTATCTATCGCTCCGTTTCGAGCGGGTCAACCGAGTTCTTCTTTGGAGTTGGATTCTTTTCATCGGCTATTGCGCTGCTCCGTATCTCTTGGCGCCGATAGCGATTCAAAACGGCTATCATGGCATCGGCTTTTTTCTCTATGCTCTGAGTCCTTTGCATCTTATTCTTAGCATAAGCAGCCTATGGGAAACGCATTGGGAAATCATATTGATTTACTTCTTCGTTTTTATGGCGGGCGGCGGGATTTTTTATCGATTGAGTCTGCATTATTTGAAAAATAGCCGTTAAACAATTCATACTGCGCATTTCCATTCCCTCGCCCTTTGGGAGAGGGTTAGGGTGAGGGATTCTAAGTCTAACCATATCAACCCTCACCTAACCTCTCCCCATCTTGGGAGAGAGATTGGAAAAGCAACAAATTCGTAAGAAAACTGCGTTCGCGCGTAACATGAGTTAAATAAATAAAGCGGGAGATAAACTCTCCCGCTGGTTTCTTTCTTGAGCCTCTTGCAAAATTCCCTTAATTCCTCCCCCAAGCTTGGGGGAGGTTAGGAGGGGGTTGACGTAAGTCCATTAAAATCAACCCCCCTCTAACTCCCCCCAATCTTGGGGGGAGAATTTTAAGACGGATTTCATTAATTTTGCAAGAACCTCTCTTTATAAAACGTAAAAAAAACGTTTACGCCGTAATCGAATCGATGCGGATCCGGGTAAAATCCTGGCGATGGCCTTTAGTGCGGCGGTATTGTTTGCGTTTTTTGAATTTGAAGATGATAACCTTTCTGCTGCGATCATGCCGCAGCACTTTGGCTTTGACTTCCGCGTTTTCCAAATAGGGCTGGCCAATTCTTAAGGCGTTTTCGTCGCTGATCATCAACACTTGATTGAGGGTAACCATCTCGCCTTCATCGGCGGCGATTTTTTCCACATCGATAACGTCTCCAGGAGCAACCTGGTATTGTTTTCCACCCGCTGAAATGATTGCGTACATGATTATCCTCCGATTCGGTAATTCCTTAATATCCAAACAAGAAATGAGATTTTAGTCATAAACCTCAAAAAAGGCAATCCTTACAAACCAAAATCCACCCTTCCAATCGATTCGAGTTGCCAACGCGAGGAATAACGCAATTATACGCAAGTCGCCTTTGAATTCGCCGCTTTTAAAATCCCTCTCTCAAGATTGGGAGAGGTTAGGTGAGGGCTGATATTAATAGACTTATAATTCCCTCACCCTAGCCCTCTCCCAGAGGGAGAGGGACTGGAGTTTGGCTGTTTACTAGATAGAAATAACAGGGAGTGAAATTTTCGCTTGATTTTTCACTCCTTTTCTTGTATCCTATTATCTAGTTATATGACTAGATATCCCTTTCGGAGGCGATCTCAT
>JBFMBP010000075.1 GCA_040755155.1 Candidatus Omnitrophota bacterium
CTTGGGCATGGAACGGCGCTATTTCTCCGGCTTCTCTACGCGCGCCACCTACGACGCGAAGCCCCAGAAATGCCAAAATTCCCTCTCTTCCGCTGTCTTCTACGCCTCTCAATAGCCAAACTTCAGGAAGAGCCATCTTGGCTCTTTCTTTCAATACTCAAGAGGCTGGAAGCCTCTTCTACTTTTAGGAAGTGCTCAAAGCGAAGCGCAGCCGCTATTTTCTTGAAATGTAAATCGTTCTATGCGTCGAGCGTTAACGCCCAGCGCCGCGTAAAGAAGCTCCGCGCTTCCCATCGAACCGTAAGGTGACACGCCAACGCCACCGCGCCCGCCAGCATATACACTACAACGATCTGATAGCGCACAGCCTTTTCCGGCAGAATGCCGGAAATCAGTTGCCCCGTCATAATGCCGGGCAGCTGCACGATGCCCATCAGCATCATGCTGTTGATGCTGGGTATGAGCGCGTTGCGCATAGCCGCCGCCGTATACGGCTCCAGAGCCTGGCGGGGACTGGCGCCCAAGGCTAGCGCGGTTTCGATTTCGCCCCGGCGGCTCTCCAATTCTCCTCGCAGGCGATGGACGATCAACGCCGCTCCGTTGGCGCTGTTGCCGATCACCATCCCCATCAAAGGCAGAAACAGATGCGGCGTTTTCAAGGGGTGGGGGACTTGCAGCACCACCCAAAACAAGTATCCCCCGATCGTCAGCGCCGATGCGTGCAACGCCAGCCATAAAGCGAGAAAAGTATGCGAGGAAAATTTCTCCTGCCGTTTCACCGACGTATAGGCGCCCGCGATAATCATCAATTCAAGGGTTAACGCCAGGTAAATCGGCTGGTTGCTCTGGAAAAGCCATAAAAGAAAATATCCCATTAGCCATAGCTGGATAAACGATCTCGCTGCGCCAATAAGATACTGGCGCTCCAATAGGCTGCGATTCAATCGGGCGAGAATCGCCGCTAGGGCGATCATGGCCAGTGAAGCGAGCACTTGGTTGAGCGATAAAGGAAGATAATCGCTATTCATATCGCCGTCTCCGTTGGTTGAGATTGCGTTTCGAAGAAGGGAAGAGAATCCGCCGTCTCTGGTTGCGTCAGTTGTCCCTCTTGCAACAGCATCCATCGGCCTCCCAGGGAACGCGCCGTCTCCCGCTCGTGCGTGACGGCCAATACGCCGATGCCCCGTTCACGGTTCAACCGCTGAATCAGTTCGACGATATGCCGGGACGAGGCGGGATCGAGCGAAGCGGTGGGTTCGTCCAAAAGCAGCAATTCGGGCCGGTTGGCCAAGGTGCGGCCAAGAGAGACGCGCATCTGCTGCCCGACGGAGAGATCGCTCGCGCGGCGTTCGATCAAATCTATGGGCAGTCCTACTTGATCCAATAGTTCCGCCGCCAAATCCGATTCGTCAATCCGGCGGGGATGATGCAGCCGGGGGCCGTAGAGCAGGTTGTCTCGAACCGAACCCGCGAATAAATAGGGCAATTGCAAAACCAATCCCGCCTTGCGCCGCAACTCTCGAATATCCCACTCCAATAGATTTTTCTCATGGAAAAAAAGGCGTCCTTCGAAAATTTCGTCCAGTCCAACAATGGCGCGCAAAAGCGTCGACTTGCCCGATCCAGACGGCCCTAAGAGGGCGACGATTTCTCCCTGATTCATGCAAAAAGAGATATCGCGTAGAATGACGACGGTCGCGGCTTTGGTTTTTTTACCGCAGGAAACGTTTTCAAGCCACAGGATTTCGCTCATAGGTTATTGTGAAATTTTTAGGAGTAATCGGAATTGGGATTGTTGGCGATGGGAGTTCCGTTCGTCCATAATTCGTATTCGCTCAAATCGATTTCGTCGTTCCATGATACGCCGTAGCCGCCAACATCTACTCGAACGGCGCGGAAGAAAGCCGGATTGGCGAGCAGACGAAATTGCGGTCGGGAAAAAAGCGGCTCGCAATCGTAGGTTCTTTGTTCGCCGTTCTTGAAGCAGACAAGCAATCGCCCGCGTCCGATGGGTTTGACCGTCTCGATAAGTGGTGTCGTTTCCATGGCTTGCATTACTCCAAACCGGGAAGTTGCCTGAACTCCTGGCTGCTCCACATTTCCTGTAACTCGCGCTTATACTTCCCTGCCCATTCCTTGACTAGTCTTTGCGCCCTGACTGGCAGATCACCCTCCAACATCTCCAACGTTTCGATGATGAATACTGCGTTGAATTCGCCGTAGATCGCATGGAAATGGGGTTTTCCATGTTCACTCTGGTTGAAATACATTTTGATAAGTATTTCCATAAAATCTAGCAATAACTGGCATGGTTGGCCGTCTCCTTTTATCTCGTTGACAGCGGCGACAAGATGTCTAATAGATACACTCGTTATTCAAAATTCCCACAAGTTTTTTTCCATCGTCTTTGCCCATACGATGCAATATCTCTTTTTCATCAAGAATACTTTCAATTTTCGCAAAAACATCTTCCTGCGATTTGAACTTTCCATTCTTGATATCTTCCTCTCCTTTGGAGAGGAGTTTTAAAAGACTGATGGCGTTTCGCATGTTCTCGTAACTTTCGGGATCTTGGAGTACGGCTCGAGGCTCGCCGTTTTGGGTAATGATAACAGGCTGGCGAGTCTCATTGATTTGTTTGAGCAAATCGGAAGTATTCGATTTGAGGTAAGCCATTGATTTAATATCTCTCGATAAGTTCATGACATTGTTTCCCGTCTTGACAAATCGTCCTATCATGATCGATCGTTAATTGATTCCCCCGCTCTTTCCCATTCGGCGCGTTCCAAGATGATTCGTTTCATGATACACTTTTTTCCCCAATGAATGGAATGGGATGATTGTCCCCATTATACCCGAACAGGAAACGGACGCCGATTATGCTGGGATTTTTTAGACGTTCCAAAGAAGAGAAAGAGCAAGCGAAAAAAAAAGCCAAGAAGCGAAAAATCAAACTGGACCGCGTGTTACTGTGGATCGACGGCGCCCATCGCGATCTCGCTTCCCGCACTCTACGCGCTTTGGCTTTGGGGGAAGCGTTCCACCGGGCGGGAGCGCAGGACACGGTCCTGGCCTGTCCCGCCTTGGGATGGCTGGCCGAAGCGGCGAAAGAACGGGGATTGTTTTTTCTGGACTCCGTTCAGGAGGGCGTTCCGATGCGCTTTCAAGAAATTATCGCCGCCTCGCCAGCGGATATTCTTGTCGCCGATCCGGTTGTTCCCATCCCAGCGCCTATGGCGGCGGCGGGGAAAATCCGGCCACTTTTCGTCCAGATCGGCGATGCGTTTTCGGAATCGTTGTTTTCCTCGGATTTGTTAATTCTGCCAGGCGTTATTCCTCTACCCGATTTCGAGCATCTTCATCTTCCTCCCAGCCGATTGACGAATTGCATTCATGGCGAGAAATACGTTCCCCTGCCGGATATCTACTCCATGCGTAAGAAAATTTCCGCGGAAGGAAGGAAAACGTTCCTAGCTGCGATCGCAGGCAATCCCGCGCTGGACGAAGCCGCGGCTCTCGTGGAAGCATTGCAGACCGTAGGCGGGGGAGGAATGACGTTGCTTGCCGACGTTTCGCCCGCCATGCTTGAATCTTTACGGGAAAAATTCGCCGGAATGCGAATCTCAGGCAGAGAGGCATCGATCAAGGACCGTTTGGCGTTAATCGAAGAGGCGGAATGGATCGCCGCTTATCCTGCGATCCAGATTTACGAATTTCTCGCTTTGGGCAAACCGGTCCTTCTTTGTCCTCGAACGTCGGCGGAAGCGAGCGCATGTCAGCAAATCGCCGGCGTTGGCGCCGGTTTTTCCGCTTGGGAGGACGGGCGCCTTAGTTTGGAACGAGTAAAATCGCTGGCGGCGGAATTGAATGCAGACGAAGCGAAACGGCGTTCGGCGGGCGCGAAAGCGGCGGAATCGATTCCCTTCGGCGGGGCGGATCGATTAGTTTCTCTCATCGCCGATCGTTGGGGAGAACGTTTGGAATATTACGGGGCGGCTTAATCAGGCGTCGGCGGTTGCATCGGCCGCGTTGAAAATCCATAAGCGGCCAACGATTTTGTCGTCTTCATCAACGATTGGCGACATGCGGCACGCGGCCGTTCCGGGGGGAATGGCGGCGGTTTTAAGAACGAACGAGTGGACTTCATGCGGATTCGCATCCATATTGGCGACGATTTTATTCCAATTTTCCGAAGGATTATCGTAAAAACGGCCCAGCAAGGCGAACCAGCCGACTTTGGTCGTCTCGAGCGTTTCTTCTATTTGCAGAGAGAAGATTTCCAGAAAACGGGGATTGGCGATTATGACGACGCCAGAGCGGTCTGTGATGGCGACGCCTTGCGACATTTTATCCAATACGGCCGCGAATCGGCGTTCGTTCGCTTCCAATTCCGTCGTGCGATCCCCCAGCGATAGCAGCGCTTCCTGCAATTCCGCCGTCCGCTCCTGAAGATTGGAATTGGATTTCTCCAACTCTTTTTTTACGTCCAGGAGTTCTTTATTGATGCGTTCCAGCTCTTTGTTCTTTTCTTCGAAGAGGGAAAGAGTTTGAAGAAGGTTGATGTTTTGGATGCGCAGTTCTTCGGAGAGGGTGGGATTTTTCCGGGAGGAGAATTTTTCCTGGAAGAAGCCGACGATATTGCGCGCCAGGGTTTTGGGGGGTTCTTTTTTCTTTTTAATCAGCCGGATATGCGTGCCTTCTCCCGGCTCCGATTCCAAAACGATGGAATCCATGAGCCGTTTCATCGCTTGCACGCCGCGCAAGGCGGTGGATGAACCGGTGGAGGAGAGCAAATCTTTAATCTGTTCGTTCGTCAGGCCGGGACCTTGGTCCACGCCTTCCACTTCCAAGCTCAAGCCGCTTCCTTCCGTTTGCAGGGAGAAAGAGATGCGGCCTCCTTTTCCGTGTTCGAGAATGTTTTTCCCCAGTTCGAAAACGGAGGTGGAAACCTGGAGTTGTTCCGTGGTTCCGAAACCCAATTCTTCGCAAATGACGCGCGCCCGGTCGCGAGCCGCCAGGATGTCTTTTTCTTCTTGAATCTCTTGCGCGTAAATTTCCATGCGTCTTTGAAACCCTATACGGGTTGTTTCCTTTTACGGAGTGGCCGAGGGGATGAGCGAGGATGGCTCCATGGCTTCCGGGATGCTCGGCGCAGTAATTTCCGGCGTCACTTCGCGAATATAATCGGCGAAACGGTCGTTGAGGTTGTTTTCGTCTACTTCCAACTCGGCGCTGGCTTCTTCCACTTCATCGCCAACGACGAAGAAGCGCGGACCTTTCGTTTCCTCTTCCGTCTTGGGTTTTTCGCCAATATAGAAGATCGCCTGCCCGATTGGCAAGCCGTCGGACAGCGCCAACGCCTTCCATTCTCCTTCGCCGCCGAGTTTCATCAAGCGGCTCATCTCGAAGGCGACAGCTAACGGACTGTCTTTAGGATAGCGGAATTCTTCTTTCAAGACGACGTTGCCGAAGGGATTGGTCAACTCGAAATGCACCCAGGTTTTTTGGTCTTCGGGGGCGAGATTGGCCACGACGACCACGCTCGAATCTTGATCCGGCATGAATTGATCGGTTACGCCAATCCAGCGATCGTCCTGGGAAAGCCCTTTGCAAGTGAAGACGTCGTGAAGCTGGACGGCAGCGGGTCTCATGGAAATTTTGACGCTTTCCGTGCAGGAACAAAGAGAAGCGATCAATGGCAGCATCCATAAACTTATTCGGCGGAATTTCATTAGGTTTTCCTCTCTAGGATCGACAGGGGACTATTCTATCCATTGGAAGTCGGCCCGGTCAAGCGATAACGCAGTATTCGACAAGGCACAATTATTGCTACTTCTTCGATAAGGTAGTTGCTTCCTTACGTCGTTCAAGCAATCCTTCTCCTAGGAAAACGTTTCTTTGACAATGGAAGTTATAAGAAGAAGTTTTAAGGACAATGAGCGGAGGATGACAAAAGATAAGTTAAATCGATACAAGCAAGATGGGTCTCGTTTTTCGATCCATCGGTATTTAATGGATGCTATAATCGATAAGTCAAAAAGCGCGCCACATCCTACGATTAAATGGGGAAGCGTCCGAGAATAAAAATTTTGATTGAGGGGATGAATTGTTTTTTTCTTGCTTTTAGGCGTATCACGAGGCGAAAAAGGGGGAAAAATATGCTTGACAAGGTATTTTTTAACCATCTATAATATAGTGTAAATATTAAAGTTGAATTATCTCGATTAAAGGAGAGCGTGAAATGGCGGAAGCTCAAGAACCCCAAGAAGGGCAACAAGAAGAGCGACCTAGAAGTAAACTGCCCTTCATTATTATTGGATTCGTTATCCTTTTGGCCGTAATCGGTGTGATTTCTTATTCGATGTTGAGCAAAAAAACCGGCGATGTCCCAAGCGGTCCTACGCCAAAACCGATAGGCTATATGTTTACTTTCCCGGATCAATTTACGAATAATCTTGCCCCTCCCGACGATCAACTTATGGTCACTGTGAGCATCACTCTTGAAATTTCCTACAAAACAGGCTCCAGTTTAGATGAAGCGAAGAAGGAAATCGGCATCGAGACCGATCCTACAAACAAAAATATCCTATTGCCGAAAATCAAGCAGATTATAAACGAAGTGTTTCAAACCAAATCCAGCGCCGAAGTCAACAATCCAGCGGGTAAAGAACGCATCAAGGCCCAAATTAAGAACCAACTCAATACTTTGCTTAAGCAAGGGCGCGTGGATGATGTTATCTTGGAAAGCTTCATCATTTCGTGAGAGGTGCGGAGGGAAAGCCGATTTTCCGAATTCCTAAGGAATAACCGGCGCAGCGAATACGATGGCGGATATTCTTTCTCAGGGTGAAATTGACGCTTTGCTCTCCGCCTTCGCTACCGGCGAGGGCGCGGCGGATTTAGGCGCGGGAGAAGACGAAGAGCAAATACGGGAGGTTAAGGTCTACGACTTTAACCACCCCGACCGCTTTTCTAAAGACCAGATCCGCACCATGCACAACTTGCACGATCATTTCGCCCGCATTTTTTCCATCTCCCTATCTGCGTTTTTGCGCACCATTGTGGAAGTGAAGTTAGTCTCCGTCGATCAAATTTCTTACGAGGAATTTATTCGTTCCATTCCCAATCCTACTTCCCTCAACGTCATCAACATGGATCCTCTGGAAGATAAATCTCTGATCGAATTGTCGCCGACGCTCTCGTTTCCGGTGATCGACCGTTTGATGGGAGGAGCGGGCAACGTCTTCAAGAAAAACCGCGAATTGACGGAAATCGAACAGACCATCATCGAAAAGGTGCTTTATCGCGCTTTCGACTGTCTCCACGAAGCCTGGGCCAACGTCATCCCCTTGAATCTTTCCTTGGAACAATCGGAGACGAATCCCCAGCTTTTGCTCCAACAATATCTGCCTTCCGAAATGGTCATCATGATGACCTTCGAAGTGACGTTGGGGGAAATATCGGGAACGCTCTCTTTTTGCATTCCCTATCCCACCCTGGAACCGATCGCGGGACAACTTTCCAGCACTTCGTGGTATTCCGCCACCAAGAAGGAATTGTCGGAAGAACACGCCGAAGTCCTCTACGACCGCTTGCGGCGAGTTCATATTCCCATCGTTGCCTACGCTGGCGCCGCTCAGATGACCTTGCGCGAATTGCTCGATTTGAAGGAAGGGGATGTGGTTCAATTGAACAAGCGGACGGATGAAGATGTCGTCATTCAAATCGGCAACGAATACCGTTATTTCGCCAAACCCGGCAAAAAACGGGGCCATAAAGCCGTAAAGATCACGAAAATCATCACGGGACCGGACGATGTCTAGGAGGATTAAGCAGGAGGCATGTGCGCAGAAGCCCTAACCCAAGATGAAATCGACGCGCTGTTGCGCGGAGAACCCCCTCCGGAAAAGCCGTCGCTCATCACGCCGGAAGAAGAAGATACGATCAAGAAGTATTCTTCCCTCGTGATGGATTGCGGCAATGACGTGCTTTCCACCCTGTTGGGCGAATCCGCCGTCATGGAGATGGTGGAATATAAAGAGACCGATCCCGACGCTCTAAGCGGCGATCTCGAGGGCGATCTCGTGGTCGCCGAGGTGAATTATAAAGGGCTGGTGCAAGGCAAGACCGCCATTATCGTAACCGTCGACACAGCCTTGAAACTCGCCACCCAAATGACCGGCGGCGGCGCGGAAAGCGATTTTGGCGATTTGGAGGAAAGCGCCTTCAGCGAGGCGATCCAATCGCTCTATAGTTCCGTCAATACCCAAATGGCGCAACAGATGGGCGGCGAAATCAGCCTGGAACCTCCCGACGTTACTACCAAACCTCCAAATCTCGGCGACCTGCTTCCCGAATCGGCGGAACGGCTGATCCTGGTGAAATACGAGTTGCAATCGGGGACGGCGAGGGGACCGATCTATCAGATTATTCCCCGCAATCTATTGAATTCTCTGACTTCCGGCTTCTCCGGCAAGGTTCAAACGGCCATGCCGAGCGGCGATATCACCCGCGAGTTCGCTACGTCTTCAAAAGTGCCGCCAGTCATGTCTACTCCCGCTCAGTTCGCGCCGATGGGGGGAGCGAGCATGGGCTTCGATGCGATGGCGGGCATGGGAATGCCCGCCATGCCCGAGGTCGATACCACAAACCTGGGACTGATCCTCGATATCGCCGTCGAAGTAAAAGTGGAGTTGGGACGAACGCATCGCAAGATTCGCGAAGTATTGGAACTGGGACCGGGATCGGTTGTGGAATTGGATCAATTGGCGGGCGAACCGATCGATATTCTCGTCAACGACAAACTCTTCGCTAAGGGCGAGGTGGTTGTCATCGACGAAAATTTTGGCGTTAGGATTACGGATATTTTAAGCATCGAAGAACGCATTGAAGCGTTGAAATAACCGATAAGGTTCTTGCAGAATTCGACGCCGTCCAAAAGAAAGAGGGAACGATGACGCGGCGCTCCGATTTGAAGTTGATCGATCTGCTCTCTCTGCGGCCGGGTTCGCTGCTTCACGTCCATACCGTCAAAGGCGAAGCGGCGTGCTTGCAGGCGGAGATATTTTCCCGCTCGGAAGGATGGAAGCGGGATATTACCGACGCCGTATTTCCTGAAGGAGACTTACTTAGAAAGCATAACCTATTAAAATTGCTGGAGATTCCCATCGACGCCCAAGTCATCGTGCGTCACCCGGAAAGCAAAGTAGTGGAGATTCTGCGGCTGGAGGCGTCGATGTGGAGCGATTTGCTCTCCCGCGCGGGACAACAAGCCGATCTGATGGTCGGCGGGCGCGTCTTAGCTCATGGAGAGATTGTGAATACCGCCAGCGAGAGCGGCATTCGCATAACGGAAATTATTGAATGATGAGTGATGAATATTATATTCCCTCGCCTTTTGGGAGAGGGTTAGGGTGAGGGATTAATAAGTAGGATGAATGCGAATTGCGGGAGGGCAAATCTCCTGATGGGCCAGCCTGCTTTCCGTTTTTTTAGAAGTGATGAGTGATGAATGATGAGAAAAGTAAGATGAGTCGCGTTGTTTGACCCATCGATATCAACGGAATAAAATAATTGATGGGTCAAACGACGCGACCCATCCTACGAAAGAGTAATTTCTTTTTCATCATTCATCATTCATCATTCATCACTCATCATTTTCTTTTCGGGCTAGCTGGATTTCGAACGGCGCCTTGCTTTCCGGCTGAGTCTCTTGTTTTCGGGTTGCCGTTTCATTCTCCGTCCCCGCCGTAGACGGACGAAATCGGGTTGAGGGCTGCGGAACCCTGCGCTGTTCCGCGGACGCCGGAGTTTTCTCGCTTCGGTTGGCGTAAAATTATGAACACTCTCTGCCGCTGGTTGACGGATTGGGCCGTCGTTGCTTTGATTTTGTTGGCGCTGGTATCGTCGGCGTCAGCGGCGCAAAAAGACGTCAAGGCAAAGACGGCTGCGCGCCAGGAAAATCTATCTTCGCCGTCATCGTTGGCGGCTTCCGCTTCCCCCGCCTTGGGAACCTCGCCGTTGGCGAAGTCCGGCGATGACGTTTTTCAAGCCGTTCTCAACGCTATGAACGGCTTGCCTTCCGGCGGCCAAACAGCGAATCCCCCCCGCGAGTTGATTACGAACGTCCAAGGCGAATCCGCCATGAAATACGCTGGGCGAATGTTGATGAGCCTGGCGTTCGTCGTTTTGTTGGTTCTCGCCCTGGCCTGGGCCGCCAAGCGTTTCATCCTCAAGAAGCATACGTTAGGCGGCGGACACATCGACCTGCTCGCCTCCTATGCTCTTTCTCAAAAATCCCAGGTGCATCTCATTCGGACTTGCGGCGAAACGTTTCTCATCGGCGACGGCGGCGGCGCGCTTTCTCTTATCTCCAAAGTGGAATTTCCCTCTCATCCGGATGAAGCGCCCTCTCAGGATTTGTTTTCGGATAGCGATGAAGAGATCAATCCCCTGCTGGAACCGCCCGCTATCCGATCGTTCGACGAACGGCTGACGAATTGGCAAAAATCGCTGGACGAACAGAATCTCAGCCAGGAAGTGAAGGCTAGTCTCTTGTTGCTGGGTGGACTCTCCGAACGTCTGCGACGGAAAGGCGGAAATCCCAATGCCTAAGAGGGGGAAGAGGATGGCGTTTTGGAAGACGGCGCGGCGGCGGATTGCGGCCGGAGTTTGCCGGCGCCGGAAGAAGCGCGATGTCGAAAGCCAATCGCCTTGGCTTCGGTTTCTTCTTTTCGCCATGCTCTTGGCGATGGCTCTAGCTGTTTCTCATATCGCGGCGGCCCAGACCGCGCCTGGACCCGCATTGCCGACGCTGGGCGTGGACGATCCCAACGGTCCCAATCCGCAGGACGTTTCCACGGCGATCAAAATCCTTTTCCTGCTGACGATTCTTTCCCTCTTGCCGAGCATCGCCGTCATGACCACGTCCTTCATCCGCATTTCCATCGTTCTCAGCTTGGTGCGGCGGGCCATCGGCACGCAGCAGACGCCTTCGAACGAAATCATCGTCGGCCTTTCGATCTTCATGACCTTATTCATCATGAATCCCGTTTTCGAGGAAATTAACAATACGGCGATACAACCTTATTTGAGAAACGAAATCAAAACGCTCAAACCGGGCGACGTGGACGCTTACGGCAAAACGGTGACGGAGGACCGGTTACCCTTTTACGTCATGCTCGACCGCGCCTCCGTTCCCATTCGCAATTTCATGTGGTCGCAGATCGGCAAGAGCGGAGCGATGGACGTAGCCGTCTTCATGAGGATGGCGCGCTTGGAGAAGCCCGAAAACAAAGACGACGTTCCCACGCGAATTCTCATTCCCGCCTTCATGATCAGCGAATTGAAGAAGGCGTTCATGATGGGATTCATGATTTTCATCCCTTTCCTGATTTTGGATATCGTAACCTCGTCGGTCTTGATTTCGATGGGCATGTTCCAACTCCCGCCCGCCTTCATCTCGCTTCCCTTCAAGATTCTTCTTTTCGTCTTGGTGGATGGCTGGAGCGTATTGGTCAAGGCGTTGGGATTCTCTTTTACGCAGAATATGACGTAGGAAAAATTGGATGAAAATAAATGCTCATGCGGAATAATAGAGGTTGCTTTCAAATTCTCCCCCCAAACTTGGGGGGAGCTTGAGGGGGGTTGATTTTATGAAACTTAAGACAACCCCCCTCCTAAACCTCCCCCAAGCTTGGGGGAGGAATAAAAGAATTATGCAAGTACCGAAATAGAAAGGCGCAAGCGTTATGACGGAGATGAAAGTCATCGAATTGGGGCAGGACCTGATGTTGAACTCCTTGATCATCAGCCTGCCCATTTTAGGCATCGGATTAATAGTCGGCGTTCTTATCAGCGTCTTCCAGGCCGCCACTCAGATCAACGAGCAAACGCTGAGCATCGTGCCCAAGCTGCTGGTGGTGGGCGTAACCATCATGCTGCTCATGCCTTGGCTGCTTACGCGGATCGTAGACTTGACCCTTAACCTATTCAATGCGCTGCCGGAGGTGGCTAAGAATTAGCGATGACGGTTTTGCCGCAGCCCTACGATAGCGCGTTTCTCGCTTTTATCTTCGTCTTCGCCCGCGTTGTGACGATGGTCTTCGTCATGCCGGTGGTGGGGGGAACTACGGTGCCCCGGCCGGTGCGCGTAGGGATCGCGTTTTGGATTACGATCGTCTTGTTGGGACCGGCGTGGGGCATGAACGGAGTCGAAATTGGAGAACCGCTTCCCATACCGGATCGGGTTTATAACGGCGTAATCGATTTCAGCCTGGCCATTATTTCTGAGATGATGATCGGATTCGTCATCGGTTTCATGGCTGACGTTTTTTTGCAAACCGTCGGCCTCGCGGGCGAAATCGTGGGGCAGCAGGCCGGTTTTTCCGCCGCGTCGGTGTTGGATCCCATCACGGGGCAGGATCAATTTCTCATGACCCAGATCAAAATCCTATTCGCCACGCTGATTTTTATCTGCATCGGCGGACCGGAAACCGTTTTTATGATCCTCGCCGACAGTTTTGAAGTCGTCCATCCCGGCGAAGGAATCGACCTCGTCCGCTATGGCGAGGCGGGATGGAGAACCATGATCTCTGACGAGGGCCGAAAATTCGCTTTGGCTTCCTTGATGTTTAAAGTGGGCATTCAACTGGCCGGTCCTATGATCGGCGCGATGATCCTGGTTAGCGTCGCCGAGGCTTTTATCGCCCGCATCGTGCCTCAGATGAACATTATGGCGGTCGGCTTCGCTATCCGCATCTCGTTGAGTTTGTTGATTCTTTTTTCGTACATGCCGTTTTTCTTCAGCGCATTCAAGAATTTTTTATTGAAATACACGATGTACGCTCATGCCATGTTGTCGAACATGGCGCCATCCTGAGCGCCGCCTTGAACGGCGCCGGAGTAGAGGCCGATGGCTGAATCAGAAACCGGACAGGAAAAAACCGAACCCGCGACGGGGCGTAAAAGGGAAAAAGCCCGCGAACAAGGGAATATTCCCAAGAGCCAGGAGATCAACACGGCGTTGATGTTGATCGCCGGGGTTTTCTCTTTCTATATCTTTTCCGGCGAATTTTACGGGAATGTGGAGGAAGCGATCAAATATTATGTGGGAAACTGCCATCGCATCGAAGTTACGGCGACGAGTTGCCACGCCCTGATGCTGGAAATCGGTTTAAGACTGCTGATCATCGTTTGGCCGTTTTTCTTGACGTTCATGATCGTCGGAATCGCCATCAATCTGTCCCAGGTCGGCTTCAATCTTGTCGGCAAGCCGCTGGTTCCGGATTTGAAGAAATTGAATCCGCTCACAGGCCTGGGACGCTTGTTCTCCATCCGCGGACGAATCGAACTGGTCAAATCGATGTTCAAAATGTTCATTCTCGCTCCAGTGATGGTGTGGACGGTTTACAAGCATCTTCCCGAAATGATGCCGCTGGTCTGGCAAGATCCGCAGGACATTATGACTCAACTCGGCTTGGCGTCGTTGGATGTGGCGATCAAGGCTTTACTTATCATGTTTATTCTTTCCTTGTTCGATTACATTTACCAACGCTGGCAATACGAACAGGATTTGAAGATGACCAAGGAAGAAGTCAAACAGGAGATGAAAGATATTCAGGGAGACCCTCAAATTCGCAGCCGCATCCGCTCGATCCAGTTGGAAATGGCGCGGCGGCGGATGTTGGAAGAAGTGCCGAAAGCGGAAGTCGTGGTCACCAATCCCACGGAATACGCCGTCGCCCTCAAATACGAATCGGGGGAATCTCCCGCGCCGCAGGTCGTCGCCAAGGGAAAAAATCTGCTGGCGCAAAAAATCAAGGAAATTGCTTTGGAGCACCGCATCCCCATCGTAGAAAACCGGCCCTTGGCGCAATCGCTCTATAAATTAGTTGATATCGGGAATTACATCCCTCCGGAATTGTACCAGGCCGTCGCCGAAGTGCTGGCTTACGTGTATCGGTTGACGAAAAAGATCGCGCAGAAGGTTTGAGAAAGTAAATGGCGGACGCAAGGAAAAGCCCAACCGGTCCCTCTCTCGCCAAGAAGACATCCAACGTCTTCGTGGCGGCGGCGTTTGTGGGAATCCTTGGCATCATGCTCGCTTCGGTTCCCCCGCCCATGCTGTCCGCTTTGCTGGCGGTCAACATCGCCATTGCGCTGTTGGTCTTGATGATCTCTCTCTACATGCTCGATCCGTTGGAATTTACAACGTTTCCGACCGTGCTGCTGATGCTTACCATTTTCCGGTTGGCCTTGAACGTCGCCTCGACGAAATTGATCTTGACGCCGTCCCTTGGCGGCGCCTTTTCGGAAAAAGCGGGCGCCGTTATTCAATTCTTCGGCGAGGTTGTGGCGGGGAACAATCCCGTCATCGGATTCGTCGTCTTCCTCATACTCATCGTTATTCAATTCGTAGTCATCACCAAAGGTTCGGGACGCATCGCGGAAGTGGCCGCGCGCTTCACCCTCGACGCCATGCCCGGCAAACAGATGGCCATCGACGCCGACCTCAACGCCGGATTGATTACGGAAGCCGACGCGCGCAAGCGCCGCGCCGACATCGCCCGCGAAGCCGACTTCTACGGAGCGATGGACGGCGCCAGCAAGTTCGTGCGCGGCGACGCCATCGCGGGGATCATCATCACGGTTATCAATATTATCGGCGGCATCGGCGTCGGATTTACGGAGCCGAATTTCACGCTATTGGGCGTATTGAAGACGTATACGATCCTTACTATCGGCGACGGTCTCGTCAGCCAGATTCCCGCCCTGTTGACTTCCACGGCGGCGGGTATCGTCGTTACCCGCGCTTCGGACGAGCGGGCTTTGGGCGAGAGCCTTTCGTCGCAGCTTTTCGCCAAGCCGGAAGCGATGTACATCGCCGCCGCCGCTCTTTTTCTTATCGCCGCCCTGGGAATGGTTATGAGTCCGGGAATGGTGCTTCCGTTCCTTATTCTAGCGTTGTTGTTCGGTGGCGGGGCCTGGCAGATTCAACGGTCGGCGAAGGCGCAACTCGCCGAAGAGGAAGAAAAAGCCCGCGCCGCCGCCGAGGAAGTTCCTCCCGCGCCGGAACGAGTGGAATCGCTGCTGGAAGTGGATCCTATGGAGATCGAGATCGGCTTCAGCCTCATTCCCCTCGTCGATGCGCAACAGGGTGGAGATCTGCTCGACCGCGTCTCCGTCATCCGGCGGCAGACGGCGGTGGAACTGGGAATCATCGTTCCTCCCATCCGCATCCGCGACAACATGCAGCTGGGACCGCGCCAATATCAAATTCTCATTCGCGGCATGAAGGTAGCGTCGGGAGAGATCCGGCCCGATCGTCTGCTGGCCATCAAACCCGATATGGAGGAAGACGACGTGCCCGGCATCAAAACCATCGAACCGGCCTTCGGCACTCCCGCCAAATGGATCGAGAAAGACGAACGCTCCCGCGCCGAAATGGCCGATTACGGCATTGTGGAACCTTGCGCCGTCTTGGCGACGCATCTGACGGAAGTGATCCGCAGCCACGCCTTCGATCTGCTCGGACGCCGCGAGGTGCAGGAATTGATCGACAACTTAAAAGAAAAGAACGCCGTTTTAGTGACCGAATTGATCGAAACGGCCGGCGTGAAGGTCGGCGTCATTCAAAAAGTATTGCAAAACCTGCTGCGCGAGCGTATTCCCATCCGCAACCTGGAATTGATCTTCGAAGCCATCGCCGATTACGCCGAAACGGCCCAGATGAATCCGGACGCCATTACGGAATATTGCCGCATGAACTTGAACCGGATCATCACTAATCTCTATATCGACCAGAACGGCCAACTGCCCGTCATCACCATCGATCCCAACATCGAAAGCCGTTTGTTGGAAGCTTTGCAGCGCGCCGGTTCCGCAGGCGTCATGGCTACCGATCCGCCTTATGCGGACCGGATCATCCAAGCCATCCGGCTAGAATGCAACAACGCCATGGCTTCGGGCTTCCATCCCTTGATTCTGACGACCCCGCAGCTTCGCGCTCATTTGCGGCGGCTATGCGAGCGGGAAATCCCGCGGATCGTCGTTTTGTCGTATAACGAAGTGGCGCCGGAAGTTCCGGTGACCCGAATCTCGACTGTGAGGGCGCAAAGTGCGAGTGAAAAAGTTTCACGCTAAAGACATGGCGGAAGCCATGAAGATGATGAAGGCGGAATTGGGCGCAAACGCCGTCATTCTTCACACGCGGGACACGGGCAAAGGCTTGCTCGGCTGGCTGACGGGAGGCGGGGTGGAAGTTACCGCCGCCGTGGACGCCCGTCCGGCGGCGCCTCCGCCAAAGCCAGCGCCGCCGCCGAAGGAGTTGCGCGCATCTCCCGTCAAGCCGCCAGTGGGCGGTTCGGTGGATTTTAAGGTCTCCGACGAGCCAACCAACGGCGGCGTAAGTTCTAAAGAGAAAGAGGACAATCCTCTTTTGGCGTTGTCGAAAAAAATCGATAAAGAGAAAAAGAAGAATGCGCTCGTCCCGCCGCCGGGCTTAGCTCCTTCGGCGTCCAAAAAGGTCGAAGGTAATCCGCTCGCGGCTAATCCCGATTTGGAAAAGCGCCTCGCCAATTTGGAGAACCGCTTGATTAAACTGACCGGCCTGATCGAACATCTTTCGCCATCTCTCGCCACTGGGGAAGTTCCTTCCGTTCCCAGCCGCACCCGCGACGTTTACAACCACCTGCTGGAACAGGACGTCGACGAGAGCCTGGCGCTTTCCATCGCGGCCCAGGTGGCGGAAACGTCCGACGAAAGCGACGATGTTTGGACCGTCCTGCGCTCCCGCCTGATTTCCATGATCCCCGTCGAACCTGCCTTGGAGTTGGATTTTAACGCCAAGCGCCCCAAGATCGTCATGCTGGCCGGTCCTACGGGCGTCGGCAAGACTACGTCGTTGGCCAAGATTTCCGCGCAATACCGGTATACGAAAAATTCCGGAGTCCGTCCCAAGATCGTTTTCATCACCGCCGACCTTTACCGTCTCGCCGCCGTCGAGCAATTGCAAAAATATTCCGAAATTCTAGGAGCGGAACTGGAAGTCACTTATTCCCCCGAAGAAGTGCGCCAAGCGTTGAATAAGCATAAAGACGCCCATCTCGTTCTTTTCGACACGGCGGGAACCTGCCAGCGCAACATGCCTCAGATGAGCACCCTTTCCGCCATCGCCGAGGCGTGCAACCCCACGGAGATTCATCTGGTTCTTTCAGCGACGACGAAATACAGCGACATCATCGACATTGTGGAGCATTTCAAGGAAGTGAAACCTACTCGGCTGCTCTTCACGAAGATCGACGAATCGACGACGTTCGGAACCATTCTCAACGCCGTGCGCAAATTTAATATTCCCCTTTCCTATTTGACGACGGGCCAAAACGTGCCGGAGGATATCGAATGCGCCCGCACCGAGCGGGTGGCGAAGTTGCTGTTGACCAAACCGGCGATCGACCGTTCCATCGAGAGTAAAAAGATCGATCCGCAGCCGGCTCCCGCGCCGACTTCGGAGAAAATGAAAGAAAAGACCAATCAGGATAAGTCCGATGAAGCCAAAAATTGCTGACCAGGCGGAGAAACTTCGCCAACTCGCCGCCCAGGAGGAAGGAGGATTTTCCCCGGGCGGCGCGGCGGTTGCGGCGTTGGAAGAACCGTCCGGCGCGGAAGCGGCGCCGATGCCCAATGATAAGCCGTCTCTTCCTGCAGAGATGGAGGAAAAGCGCTCTCTTTCGCCGGATGCGCCTGCATCCGCCACGAAAAAAGAAAAGACGAAAACGCTTTCGTCCGCCGATAGTAAGAAGAGAGAACGAAGCGAGTCTCCGTCCGGAAAACCGCCAATTGTAGAAACATCGATAAACGTTGCTCGTGGAGAAGCCGAAGCGTTAGCCGCCGAGGCGCCATCCGCCGCGGAAGCCGTCGCAATTCTTGATGAAATGAAGGAAACGGAGGCCGCACCTGCGCCGCCGGAAAGCGGCAAGGTGACGGAATTGCTTTCGGCCCGCCGTTTTCTCATGGATGGCCATACGCGCGTGATCGCCGTGACGGGGGGCAAAGGGGGCGTAGGCAAAAGCAACATCGCCTGCAACCTCGGCATCGCCATGGCTCAGATGCGCAAGCGGGTTTTGCTGCTAGACGCCGATCTCTCGCTGGCGAATGTCGATATCCTGCTAGGTTTGACGCCCCGGTTGAATCTATCCCACGTCTTAAGCGGCGAGAAAAAATTGGATGAGGTAATGATGGCCGGACCCGCTGGAATGAACATTATTCCCGGCGGTTCCGGCCTGGAGGAATTCTGCAATTTGCCGCTGCCGGAAATGGAGCGGATTTTCGACGCCTTCGCCGGTCTCGATCCCGCGCCCGATATTCTTATCATCGACACGGCGGCGGGGATTCATCCCAACGTGCTGCAATTTCTGTTGGCGGCGAATCAGGTTCTCGTCGTAACGACGCCGGAGCCGCCCGCCTATACGGACGCTTACGCCTTGATTAAAACACTCGTCCGTCACGATCCCGGCAAAGAGATCGGGGTCGCCGTCAACATGGCCAACGATGCCCGCGAAGCCAACGAAGTAGTGAAGTTAATGCTGCAAATCTGCCGCCAGATGCTGCGGGTGGGATTCAGCAATATGGGCTTTATCCCCCGCGATCCTCACGTCATGAAAGCCGTGCGCCATCAGCAGCCCTTCCTGATCCAATCGCCGAACTCGCCCGCGGCGAAGGCCGTGCGCAACATGGCGGCGACGGCGCTGCAATCCGGTTCGAATGCGGCGGCGAAAGGTCTCAAAGGCTTCTTCCGCCGCCTCTTTTCCCAAGCACCGCCGACTAAAGCTGCCGCCAATTCGTGATGGAGAGCCGTAATCTCATAGTTTTTTAATAGAAATCGTCAGATGAATGCGCGCTTCTTTTTCGGGGCGATCGAGGCGGAAGGCGATGCGCCGGGCGATGGGATGGCGAGACGCGTTGCGCATGTTATTTTCTTTCATATCGTATTCCTTGACGTCCACGGATAGTTTTTGATCTCCAAAACTTACTTCGAGAATAGCTTTTTCGACGCTAATTTTTACTCCGCTTTTGGTTACTTCGACAGGAGCATACGTCCATATCGCCGTTTCAAAACTTTTCGGCGCGCTTTCGAATTGAGCTTCGTCGAGAAGATCGATCCCGATTTTGTTTTTGAACGTGGTCGTCCGCACCAGCGATTTCAATCCTGCTTCCTGGGGATAGGCCGCCGTCATATCGACGCGCAGGACGGCGCCGTCGTCTTTGCGTTCGGTTTTTGTAATGGCGGCGAAGGGGCCGGGTCGCTGTTCGAAGCCGTTGACCAATGGCAGCGAATGCCCCAGCGAGCGAGCCGCCAGATATTCGTAACGCTTATTGCTGAAGAATCTACGGTCGTAAACTGGCGCGCCCAGGTCGGGGATCAAGGTCTCTCCTTGATAGTGAAGAATTATATTGCCGACGTCGTTATGATTGTGCGGCTCGTCGTTGCGTCCGCCCTTGGCCGCCAGGACGAGGCCGTTATCGTCGCGGACGATCATCCATTCCACGCCGCGCAGGAAAACGTAGGGCGCTGGGACGAACTCTTCCTTCTTCCCCGGAAGCGGCGCGAATTGCGTATTTTCGAAGAGGGAAAGCAAGGAACCGGCGTCGATCTCGTATTCCATGCGCGCCGCCGCGAAGCGCCGCAGTTCCGGCGCGTTCAACTCGTCCGCCAAGTAGCATAACATCGACGTGGAGAAGCGGTTGTTCTCGCCTCCATCGGAGAAACTGGGGTATTTGCCCGGCGACAGTTCCACCCGCATGGGCAGCAGGGCGATTTCCTTCACGATGGGCGCAGCTAGCATGTTCAGGCGCTTGTCCGTATAGCGGTTGAGCATTTGGGCCGCCTCGACGTAATTGCCGAAACCGTAGTTCCAATAACCCAGGCCTTCCGCCGTGCCGCCGTCGCGTCCGAAGCCCGTCAGATAGAGGCAGAGGGAATTTTGCGCTTTGGCGACGAGTTCAGCCAAGCGGTTCTTATCGCTAATTTTGTAGAGAGCCGCCGACAGAACATTGCCGTTGCAGACGGCGTTCCAATTGTGAGTCCGCTTCATCCAAGAGAATTCCCGCTTTTGATAAGGACCGAAGATTCTGCGTTCCAATTCGTAATTTAGGCGCATCCGCAAACGCTCCGGCAAAGCGTCTCCGAAGACGTAATCGATGTTGGCGAGAACGTTGGCCGTATTGGAGGCCCGCAGATCGATGTTGGGATTCTCCATGTCGATCAATCCGTCGGTATGGGCGGGCATGCACCAATCGCTCTCTTCGCAGAACGCCCAGAGCGCGTTCATCAGCGGATCGAGAAATTCGCCTTTGCCCTCCAAACATTCCGCCAAAGCGAAAGCGGACAGGAATCCGCTGCGCTGGCCGAGCACGCGCTCGCAAGAAACGCGGTTGCCCGTGCGTTGAAAATCGAGATAGAGAGAGGCGGGCAGATAGGGGAAATCCTGCTTGGCGTATTCCCGCGCCCGATCTACCGCCGCGGTCAAGCTGGGGCCGAAGCGCTTGTCCGTTTTGATCTTTTCCCAAAACTCCCGGTCGCCGTATTGCGGGAAGGGCTTGAATTCCCCGCATTTCTCTAGTACTTGCTTCGCTTCGTCGAGCGTCCAGGGCTTCATCAATGGATCTTCTCCCGCGCCCCGGCTCCAAGCGCTCCCAAACGAAACGAAAACGACGGCAAGCGTCCAGCGTAAACAACGATTCATAATTTCACCTCGCGGATCATTGATAATAGAGATGCATTCTTTGAATATTTACTATGAATCGGTTGGGTTTGTTAAGTGGAAGAAGGAAGATAAGGATTCGTCGAGCGATAAAAATGCAACGACGGCGGCGCGGCGGCGTTATGAAATCGAGACGGTTCGCATCAAGGGCAAGAACAACTTTGCCCTTGCCACTCTTAAAAAGATAAGGAAGGATCAATGAATAAAAAAGCCATAATGATCGGCGGCGTTCTTTTTTTTGCGTTGATTCTGCTCACGTTTTTCACGAGAAGCAAAGATATTTTTGAACAAAAAACCCGCATGGTCATCTCGACGAGTGGAACAGTTCATTTTCCCTGGTCAGCGGAATCGGCGGCGGAGTACGATATATGGCGCTTGGCGCCGATCTTAAAAACGCCCTATGTCTATTGCGAATTCGCTTGGTTTCCTCCCGAATTGCGCCAAAAAATGGATGCCATGACGGCGATCAATCTAAAGAGGATGGAGCGGAAAATCTCCGCGCTCGTCGATGTTCAGCGCGGCGCAAGTCCTTTTCATGCGGAGATCGAATATCCTTATACTCCATTGGGGATGGGAATCGGCGGGGGCGCTTTTGACAACGACGCGTCCATCATGGAATCTTTTATGGTAGACGGACAAATTACTCTTCCTTCTCAGTGGCGTTTTACGCCGCTCTCTTTGAATTCCGATCCGTTTTTGCTGTATCGCCATCAACCGCTGAAAGCGAAGAAAGAAGGCGGAAAAACCATTTATTCCCTCGCCGGAGATAAAAAAATCGTTTTCTCTCTCTTCGGCCTAATCGGCGAAAGTAGCCTTCCCGAATCGTTTCCCGTTTATGGCTGCGACTCCGATGGCGGGATGCGGCTTGTGGGCGCAGTAGATAAGAACGGCGATTTCGGCGAATACAAATACGATGGGAGCGAGTTGCGCCAGACCTGCGTATGGCGGGATTGGAAATCGCCTTCCTCCATTTTCTTTTTGGAGAACGGCGCCTATTTGGCCTATTATCGCGAGGGGGATAAGTATGCCTTTTTATCACCGGGATCGTCCGAACCGTTATTCGAATTCGGCATTGGCGATTTGCTTGACCTCATCCCCAAAGACATGAATTACATGGGCAATAAGACGATTCTTCCTCTAACCTGGAATCCGTCGCTGCCTTGTCTTGTTTATTTCAATATGGAAGGATTCCCCGTTTTCGAAATTCAAGCCGCCGCCGTTACCTCGAAGGACGTTAAGAAGATTTTCAAACTCATCGGTTACAAACACGCCCATCGGCCTTTTGCCGCCGCGCAAAATAACGAAGTCGTTCTTTTCGCTGATTACGAATGGGATTCGGACGTTTATAACGAGGGCTTTCATTTAAAGAAAGAGGAATTGTATTATTCGTCTCGACGCTTGAATAGAACGCCCGGCGCCATAAGCGGCGAGTATCATGCAGTTTCTCTTCCCCAAGGATTCAAATTTTTTTCCAAGCAAACAATCGACGGCAAGTATTTGATTTTTTACAGCGATAACGCATTATGGCGGATGCGCTGGAACGGCGAAAATCTTAAGAAAGTCTTTCCTTGGGAATAAGGGCGTGGCAAAATGGCTCATCGATTCGAGCGACGAGGCGAAAGGAAAGACGATGGGCCGCATCAAAATTCAACGGGCGATTATAAGCGTCTACAATAAGGACGGGATACTAAAACTAGGCCGGGCGCTGGCGGATTGGGGCGTCGATATCCTCTCCACGGGCGGAACCAGCCGCGCTTTGGCCGACGCGGGCATTCCTTATCAGGAAGTGAGCGACTATACCGGCTCGCCGGAAATGCTGGGCGGACGGGTGAAAACGCTGCATCCTATCATTCATGGCGGACTGCTTTTCAAGCGCGAGGACGAAGCCCAAGCGGAGGAAGCGGAGAGTTTCGGCATTCAGCCTATCGATCTCGTCGCCGTCAATCTCTATCCCTTCGAAGCCACCATCGCCAAACCGGGCGTTACGGTTGAAGAGGCAATAGAAAATATCGACATCGGCGGCCCGGCAATGATCCGCTCCGCGGGCAAGAATTTTCGTTCCGTCGCCGTGCTTACCGATCCTGCCGACTACGATCCCTTTATCGATGAAATGAAAGAGACGGGCGAAATCGGCCTCAATACGCGGCGGCGTCTGGCCGCCAAGGCATTCGACCATGTGAGCCGTTACGACGAAGCTATCACGAACTATCTCGCCTCGCTGACGGCTTGACCAACCGTGTCAGAATCGGATGGCGCAAGAGATAGCATATTTCATTATGCGATGAAGAACAGGATTATACCATTCTGCGTTAGGATTGTTGCTTATAAATTCCCTCGCCCTTTGGGAGAGGGTTAGGGTGAGGGAAATATAAGTCTAATAATATCAACCCTCACCTAACCTCTCCCAATCTTGGGAGAGGAATTTTTAAAACAACATTATTAATGCAGGTTGATATTATTCGCCCTTAGCAAAGACGAACGCCTCGAAATTTTCCGAAAATAGGCGCTTCACGTCCTTCCGGATTTCTTCTTCCGCGATCGTCCATCCCGCATCCGCCAAGTCTTCGTATTTATCCGCAAGGACTTTAGCGATGATCTTGCGCGAATGCGCCCATTTGTAAATCATCTGATCCAGCACGCGGGCGTCGGAATGTTGGGGGATGAAGCTGAGTCCCAATAGTTCCAAGCGCATTCGCGTCATCTCTTCGATCAAGGAGGGATTGTTGAGAAACCACCAACAGCCAAAAGGCAGCAGGTTAGGGAATTTCCGAGCGGTTACGCAGAATTCGTGCTGGTTCTCCCGGCTGAGAAACGTCGCTAGGAAACGGTTATTGGGATAATTGGCGCAGAGGTTGGCCAGGCTGACGATATCCGACGCTCCCACGCCGTCCCCCGCCAGTTTCAGCGCCGGATTGATTTGCCGCCTCACGCCGATCATGAGCGCGAAGGGCAATCGGCGCTCGCGAGCGAAGGGAATGATGCAGGAATCGATGATGCAGGTCGCCTCTTCGCCGTCCGGATAAGAGAACGCTGGCGTTAGAGATACCGCCAAGTAAAGGGGTTTCATACGGTCGGCCCAATCTTCCAGAAAACGCCGGACTTGCGCCATGTCGGCGTCGTTCAAGGCGGGTCCGGCTTCGTAGCCTTGTTCGCGCAAGAGGTTGGAGGTCAAATCCCATCCCATCAAGAGCGGATCCACCCGCAGCGCCGTCCGCAAGCGGGGATGATGAGCGCCTGTCTTCAACCAGAATTCCCGTTCGGTTTTGTCGAAGGGATCGTTGGTCATGACGGCGTAACGGACGTTGGCTTTTTGGAATACGGTTTCGATATAGTCTTCGATTTTTTGTTCGCGAAAGTAGGCGCGGATTTTATTTAAATTGCGTTCTCCGCCGCCGATTCCCAGCGTTTGCAATACGGTCAGCACGCCCCGGCAGGCTTCGGAAACCGGCGACCGCCGCAAAAACAATTCCCGCCAAATCAAATCGGCCTGCTCGGTTTTCGGCATCTTCCAAAACGAAGCGATGGAGACGTCCGCCACGCGCATGGTCTCGGCGACGAGGTAATGATAGGTCAATAACTCATCAATGCCCCATAAAAGCAGCGGCCCGAATGAGGGGGGATAGATATGAGTGTGCATATCGACGATAGGCGTCTCCGCCGCGATTTTTTCGATGGTTCCACGCAAGGATTTTTTTTCGACAATCATGGCAGCCGCTCCATTCTATACGCTCATGTTACGCTGCCTGGGAGAGCAGGCATCCTGCCTGCT
This sequence comes from Candidatus Omnitrophota bacterium, assembly GCA_040755155.1. Taxonomy (NCBI): domain Bacteria; kingdom Pseudomonadati; phylum Candidatus Omnitrophota; species Candidatus Omnitrophota bacterium. The sequence continues at coordinate 24,532 of JBFMBP010000075.1, forward strand.
AAAACGAAAATGACGCGGGCGAGACGCCCGCGCTCCCAGGTGGATAATATACGTCAAATCATCTTCGAACATTGTTCCAGCCGCTCCGCGTGGATTCTTAACGCACGCTCGAAATCTTCAAACAGATGTCCTAAGCGTTCTTGCGCATCCTGATTATGTTCGCGGCTTTCGCCGCCAAAGACGCTGGAACTTCCCAATTGCCCCATCATCGCCAGCGTCGAGCGCGAGCATAGGGACGAGCATAAATTCATTGCCCGGTTTTCTTTCTCAGCCAGGGCGACGAACAACTTCATGAGGCGGATTGTTTCCGTTCTGAATGTAGGATCGCCGGGATGAAGGTCTTGCAATTTTCTATGCAGCCGCCGCAACTCTCCCCGCGCCTGGCGGCAGGATTCCGCCAGATCGCTCAATTCGCGAGCGACATCCTGCCGCTGGTTTTCCAAGGACGGAAGCAAAGCGCGGCGAAGAAATGCCTTGTCCATTTTCTCGCGAGGCAGGCGATTCATCGCTTCATCGAGATTCATCCATACGCAGCCCTCGATTTTCGCTCCATGCGGCGACGTATTGATCGCATCGCCGCCCGCGGCTCGAATTAGCAGGGCGAAGGAATCCAAGTAGGTTTTGTAGAGTCCGCTGGTTTTTACCTTCGCTCCGTCGTTGGCGGGAACTTCCAATAACTCTTCGCGCTCCCTTTCCGGCTGATCCATTTCGTTCTGCATGGCGCCGTCGGCGTACCATTTCGCGTGGGGAAAAGAGAGATCGTGGCCGATAAGGATGACGGGATTGGCCCCCATCGCCCGCGCGGCGTGATAGGCGGCGTGGGCGGTGGAGCCATAGGAAATCAAGCGCCCCAGCGGGCCAAGGCGAGTCAGCGCTTGCAGGAAGGACGAGGCGCTCGTCTCGTAGCGAACGTCGCCCGCATGGTCGAAGAAAAACGTCCGCCCCGCATAACGTTCCGTAATGCGGGGATCGACGCCGGGATAGGCGGCGAGCAGGGAGTCATCGCCTTCGACGCCGTCGAAGTGGCGGGCGTTCAATTCCGTGAAGTCCAAACTGACGACCAAATCTGCTTGAACGCCGCGCCGCCAGAGGATGCGATGGGCGGTATCGACAGCGATGACGAGCGCGCGATCCCGCGCCGCCGCGATAACCTCCACGGCCTCATCCAAACTGGGACCGGCGGCAATGACTAGAGCGGGGACATTGGGCGCCGAATGGTCCAAGCGCTGCCAGGGCGCTCCATGCAGGATGCGCGGCAGGTTGGCCAGCATGTTGTCCAAAATGCGTTCGCCTTGAATTTCGCTGGTTTTGAATTTCAAAATTTCCAGTTGCAAAAGTTCTGAAATAGCGTCTGCCAACTTATCTAAATAAGCGGTATATAAAAATCTGGAGATGGCGGGAGCCGCTATTTGGACGCCGTTGGCTCTCATGCGATGGCCGCTGGCGCCTTGGAACAATTTTTCGGCGGCGGTTTTCTCCGGCAGTCCCACGGCGAAATTGACTCGCGGCGATAAAATCAAAGGCGTAAAATCCATCAAGCGCAGCGCCGCTTGAAACAATGCCGTATCCGGTTCCACAATCCAAATATGAGTATCTTTGCCGGATAATCGAAACAAAGATAGCGCATGATATCCTGCGGCGAAGCCCAGTAGCAGCGCGTGAGAGCGGCGCAGAAACGGCTCGCCCAACTCCCGCGCCCACTGTTCGGCTTCCTGACGGGGCGTTTTATCATGATTCAACGCCCACCAGGTTTTTTTCATTTGCTTGATGCATAAAAGAGGCGAGCCGTCCTCAGCCCGGGCGGCGAGAAAGCGGCTTTCGTCCGGCGTTGCTTCCAGCCGGGCGGCCAATTCGGGATCGCGTTGGCGCAGGGCGGCGAGGTTGCGAGCCCAGAGCGAAGTATCGTGGATTTCTTTATTATTCATGATTTAGGAATAAGTCGCAAACGTTTCGCGCCCGCGCGAATCATCATACAATATCTTTGCAGACTGGCAAACCGCAAGGGAAAATTCTCGGCGACGAACATTGATTCTTCAAATCTATTTTTATCTTCTAAAAAAACTGTGAAAATTTTAGTTATCGATAAAACCGCCGGATTGGCTTCCTCTCATGAACGCCATCAGGAAATGGCGAAGATTCCCGGCGTCGAAATTCATGTGTTGGGGCCGCGCGTATGGATCGAAAATGGAAGAGCCGTGGAATGGAGAATTCAACCGGACGCGGCGTATACATCCCATTTTGGCCGCGTTTTCTTTAAAGATTATTACGCCCGCGCCGGTTATTATTCCGGCCTTTGCCGCGCTCTACGCGCCGCCGATTACGATATCGTTCAACTGATGGAAGAGCCGTGGTCTATTTCCGCAATGCAAACGGCCGCCGCCGCTTCCATCATCGCGCCTCGCGCCAAAATTCTTTTTTATACGTGGGAAAATATATTTCGTCCGTGGACTTATCCCTCCCGCGCGTCGGCGCTCTATGCGCTCATCGATAAAACTTTGCATCGCCGTTCCGCCGCCGCCGTCTGCGCCAGCGAAGGCGCCCGCGATGTTCTCTTGCGCAAAGGCTACACCAAGCCGATTGCCGTTATCCCCTACGGCATCCCCGCTTTCTTTTTCGAACATTCCGGCGAAATTTCCGAATCCCGGCCATTTACCGTCGGCTATATCGGCCGCCTTCTCCCTATGAAAGGCGTCGATATTCTATTGCAGGCGATACGTGAGATCGACGGCGCTCGTTTGCGACTCATTGGCGGCGGCGAAATTGAACGCTTCCAAAACCTATCCTGCGAGTTGGGGATTCAAGATCGCGTCGAGTGGATTGGCTCTTTATCCGAGGAAAGCATTCCCGCCGAGTTGCGCCGCATGGATGTTTTGGTTCTGCCGTCGCGCCGCACGGAGCGATGGATGGAGCAGCTAGGCCGCGCCGCCATTGAGGCGATGGCGGCGGGCGTTCCCGTCATCGGCGCGAATACGGGCGCCATTCCCGAAGTCCTTAGCGGCGCCGGACGGCTGTTCGAAGACGGCGATATTTATGGGCTTGCCGAGCGCATCGCCGAGTTACGTTCCAATCCGCAAGAACGCGCGCGCCTTGGCGAGGCGGGTCGCCAGCGCGCGCAGAGCCGCTTTACCTGGCCGCGCTTCGCGGCGGAAATCTGCGAGTTCTACCAATCGTTCTAGAGTAGAAGAGGCTTCCAGCCTCTTGAAGGTTGATAAAAAGAGCCAGGATGGCTCTTCTACTTTTTCTGCCCGATATAGCCCGCTAACCGTGGGCGGGAAGTTGCAAAGGAACGCTTCATGACCGAAACCTCATCCAGCATCGGCAGCCGCATCGCCCGCTACGGCGCCATCCTTTCCGTCAGCGGCATCCTCTGCAAGATTCTCTTGCTGATTTATACCGTTATGGCGCGCAACATTTTGGGGCAGGAGCGTTTTGGGCGCATCGAATATTTCATCGAGATGGGCGTGATCTTTACCGTCCTCGCCGACTTCGGCTTGGAGCAGACCGTCACCCGCGAGATCGCCCGGCGGCGCAACGAACTCCAGCGCATGTTTTATCCGTTGGTGACTTACCGCTTCGCCGCTTCGCTGTTGGGCGGCGCGGCGATGGTTTTTTTTCTGTGCGTCACGGCTCGGCCCGGACACACATGGGCGTTGATACTTTGTTCGCTAATTTATTTCTTTTTCGTTTTTCACGTCATGTTGATTCGGGCCGTAGCGCGCAGTTTCGAGTTGCTCGCTTACGAAGGACTCGCCAATCTGCTGGACAAAATCGTCCATATAGGACTGGCGATGCTGTGCCTGTTTTATTGGCCGCGCCTGCCGCTGTTGGCGCTTTGCTATGCCGCGGGCGCCGTTGCGTCGTTAGCCATTTTCTGGATTGTCGTTTGGAAGCAATACGGCATGGAGCGCCGCTCCTATACCGTAAAAGACTGGATCGACTGGCAGAAACTGGCCGTTCCCATCGGCCTATCCGCCGCCTGCATTCTGTTGCTGCATCGCGAGGATACGGCAATGGTTAACTGGATTTGCGGCGACGACGAGACGGGATTGTACCGTTTTCCCTATCGTTTTCTCGAAGGGCTTTTTCTCTTCCCGCAAGTGTTAGCCGTCTCCGCTTATCCGATATTTTCCAAGCTCTACCACGAATCGCGCCCATTTTCCGAATCGGCGGCGGCGCTGATGCGCGGCTTGCTCATCGTCAGCCTGCCTATCGCCGTAGGCGGAACCTTCATTGCGGAAGATTTGATCCAAACCCTCTGTTCCGGAATCGGTCCGCGCGGTGGGGTGGTGTTTAAAATCCTCGTCTGGTCGCTGCCGTTTATCTACGCCAATTTTCTGTTGGGAACAATTCTCAACGCCGCCGACCGCCAGCGCTTAAATTTCCGCGCCAGCGCTTGGGGATTGGCGAGTAACGCTCTTTTGAACCTGCCGGCGATTTATTGGTGGGGCGCTGTTGGCGCTTCGATGATGACGGTCGTGTCTCAAGGATTATACGGCGCGATCATGGCTTATTATGCGCGGGATTTCCAACTTTGGACGGATGGGCGGCGCTATACGGCTATCGCCGCTTCCTGCCTTATCATGGCCGCTGTCCTGCAATGGGCGCAATGGCCGTGGTACGCCGCCATCCCGCTGGGCGCGGCGGTCTATTTTGTCAGCTTGTTCGTCCTGCGCGGCGTATCCCAAAAAGATATGCAAAACTTGCGGCGAGTCGTCATGAAATAGTCTGCTATCCATACACTAGACGAAGGAAGCGAATCCATTATGATTTGCTCAATAATATAAATTTGAAATTGGGGAGTTGCGTTATGCCTAAGAAAAAAGGATTTACATTGATCGAATTGCTTATCGTCGTCGCCATCATCGGAATTTTGGCCGCCATCGCCGTGCCGAATTTTCTCAATGCGCAATTGCGCGCCAAGGTCGCCCGTTGCAAGTCCGACCTGCGAACCATCGGCGTGGCGCTGGAAGAATACAATCTCGACCAAGGGTATTATCCCT
>JBFMBP010000076.1 GCA_040755155.1 Candidatus Omnitrophota bacterium
AAAGCGAAGCGCAATCCGCCATTCGCCTTCTTTCAAAAACTTCATCCTTTCCAATATTTATGATATAGTTATAGATAATACAGTTTGTCATTTAATTTTAGGTATTTGCCGACATAAATGATGGGAGAGCGAGGCTCCCGCCGAGCCGCATCGATGCAATGGTTCGCCAGGAGGCTCACCCTCCCATCTTTTCCACAGCCTGTGCATTAAACCAAAGGGCATTTCGTATAAGAACCATATTGCCAGCCGGGGATTTTAAACCATGCCGACTCTCATACAAGACAAATTGGATCGAATCGAACAAACGCTCAAACCTATCTCCGACCAGCATCTCGAATTTCTGGCGAAGCGGGATTTAATCGAGAAAATTCTGCAACTACGCGAAGAAAAAGACGTATTGATTTTAGGCCATAACTACATGGAGCCGCTCGTTTATCAAATTTCCGGCGAGAAGGAGCGGGGCGATTCGCTGGCGCTCAGTTTGAGGGCGGCGGAATCGGACAAGCCGATCATCCTTTTCGACGGCGTGCGCTTCATGGCGGAGACGGCCAAGATTCTCAATCCCAACAAAAAAGTGTTGATCGCCGATTTGGAGGCGGGATGCAGCCTGGCGGAACCGTTCGCGGCGGAAGACGTTCTAGCCTACCGGCGGCGTTACCCGCAGGCGCCGGTAGTAACGTACGTCAACAGCTACGCCGACATCAAGGCCGTCAGCGATTACTGCTGCACTTCGGCGAATGGGCTGCAAGTGGTCAAGCACGCCAGCGAACGTTTTGAATCGAAACAAGTCATTTTTTTTCCCGATTCGCTGATGGGCGCCAACATGCAAGAAGATTTGGCGCCGTCTGGCATTGACCTCATCTATCCCGGCAAGAACGACGGCAATTTCGGGCGCTGCGAAGTGCATGAAAAATTTACGGTGCAGCATTTATACGATATCCGCCAACAGTACGATATACCCAAGGGAGCGGAAGACGCCGCCATCCTGGTGCATTGGGAATGCTCTCCCGATGTCGTAAGAGAAGCGGATTTCTACGGCAGCACCTCGCAGATGGGCAAATACATCGCCAGCCATCCCCAGCTCAAACGAGTCTATCTCGCTACGGAATGCGAAATGGCGGCCAATCTCGCCAGCGAGTTTCCAGAGGTGGAGTTCGTGCGCTCGTGCAGCATGTTCTGCCAACACATGCGCAAGATCACGCTGGAAAAAATCCTCTACAGTCTGGAACGCGAAGTCTACGAAGTGACGGTCGACGAAGCCATAGCGGAAAAAGCCAAGCAAGCCATCCAACGCATGTTCGAAGTGAAGGTATGATCTTTATTGGTTTAGGCGGAGATACCTCAACCTAAACCGTTAAATTCTCCTACGAGATTCTTTTCTATTTCGCTCGGACCAATCCCGCACGTCTCTATCGATAGATTCTTGACAATTCTTTAGGGAGGAGAATATGCTTGAGAAAATCATTTCTTGTTCGTAAATCTTTCTCATATAGACCGCCGTTATCCCTCCGAAAGGAAATGGGAGATTGATAATGCCTGCTGATTATAACGATTCCTCAAACCGGCATTGGGAAGATGCGGAATATCTATACGCGGACAACCGCTTAGCGAACGCGGATCAACTTTTCGGTTTATCGGCGGAATGCGCCCTAAAAGCAGTGATGAAAGGATTGGGCATGTCGCTTAGTCCCGCTGGGTCGCCCCAAAAACAACAACATCGAGTCCACATCAATAATCTTTGGGATGAATTTATTGCATTCGTCCAAAGTCGCAATGGAGCAAAATATGCCAATATAGCTGCCGCAAATTCGAATCCATTTCATGATTGGGATGTTGCGCAGCGCTACTATCATCGTTCGGATATTAATCAACAGAATGTTGACAATCATAAACAAGGCGCACTCACAGCTAGACAAGTCTTCCAACTGGCCATTCTTGATGGAGTAGCATGATGAAGAGACGGAATGTTCTATTTGAAGACGCATTGGAATTGGCGCTGGAGAAGGCTAAACTCGCGGCCAATATTAGCAAAGAAATAACTCTCGTGAGAGATTTCCGAGGGCGAATCCGATTGTTGTTGCCAGGAAACAAAGAAGATTACAAAGAAGATAAAGAAAAACAACTCTTCGCACTTTGCAAGGAATTGAGTAAAGCGCTTGCTAACTACGGTTTCCCACCGGAACGGATGGCGCTTTTCAGCGACGATTTGGTTCAAGATATTTCTTCGGCGCTATCCCGGGATCGGCTTCTTATACGCCAAGAGCAGAATATCCCTATTTTTCTCCTCGATCGTCAAATAATAGGACATGATTGGTTACGAGAGTCTTTTACAGGGGAAATATCCAATCCTCGCGTCGCATTTTTCGGAATCAAAGGCGGCGTCGGACGATCTACGGCGTTGATTATTTGGGCTTGGCGGTTAGCCAAGCAAGGAAAGAAGGTACTGATCTTCGATTTGGATTTGGAATCTCCAGGAGTCAGCAGCACCATCTTGCCGAAGAGTTCAATGCCGGATTTCGGCATCGTCGATTGGTTCGTCGAAGACGGCGTGGGACAAGCAGAGAATGTTGAAGATGAGATGGCGGCAGCGAGTCCTTTGGCCCAAGGGCTACCCGGCGAAATACGAATCGTTCCCGCTTATGGATCGAAAACGAACGAGTATCTCCCAAAACTTGCGCGTTGTTATTCGGATTCGGCGGGAGAAACCTCAGAATCTTGGGGCGCACGATTGGAACGGCTTGTGGTTGGTTTTGAAGAGCGTTTAAAACCCGATATCGTCATACTCGACAGCCGCGCCGGGATTCATGACATTGCCGCTTCCGCCGTTACAAGGATGGAGGCTCTATCCTTGCTTTTCGCCGTGGACAGTCCGCAAACATGGAAAGCATATGAATTTCTCTTTCATCACTGGAAACAGCATCCCAATTTGCCGAAGCTTCGGGAGAGACTGCAAATCGTCGCTTCTATGATTCCAGAAACCGGACGGGAAGAATATGTAAATCGTTTTCGCACGAATGCGTGGGATCTCTTTCGCAATCATCTCTATGAAGAAGCCGAACCGAATATGCCAGATGCCTTCAGTTTCGATATTGATGATGAAGATGCTCCACATTATCCACTGCTGGTGTTCTGGCATCGCGCTTTGCAAGAGTTCAATCCCATTGGTATTAGGGAAGGAATTAATGAGAAGACAGCGAACGAAGCGTTGGAAGAATTCGTGAATAGAGCTTTTCTTTTCGCCTTCGGCGAGGAGTATAAATGATGAGTAAGAGCGAATATCGTTTCCCAACAGAACTGCGAGAAATTATCCGAGACGCATTGCCCGAAGAAACGTCTCTTCATAGCATCAAACCGGAATTGCGCAACACTTATGTACCGGATACGCACATCAAAGCGCTTCGTCCCGATACGATGTTAGTCGTCGGCATTCGCGGTTCGGGAAAGAGTTTTTGGTGGTCGGCATTGCAAAAACCAGAACATAGATCTTTGCTCGGTCAGCAATTCGGCATCGCTAAGGACGCCGTTATATCGACTGGATTCGGAGAAAAATCGTCACCAGAAAACTATCCCAGTAAGGATACGCTTTGTTCTTTGTTGGAACATAATAAAGCGCGATTAATTTGGCGAACCATCGTATTTTATCATGTAGGAAAAAAAGCAATTCCTTCCGATTTTCGGATTTTAGAAAATTGGAAAGAACGGCTCGAATGGGTAAGAACAAATCCAGAAGAAACCGAAAAATGTCTTTCCAGGGCGGACAACGCGTTGGCTAAAGAAAACAAATATCATCTAGTGCTTTTCGATGCGCTGGATCGCGCCGCCGACGAGTGGCAAACGATGAACGATTTGGTGCGCGGGTTGCTCCAAAACCTACTGGAATTCCGATCCTATAAGAAAATCCGCCTGAAATTATTTTTGCGAACGGATCAGTTGGAAGATTCCTCGGTAATGACTTTCCCCGATGCTTCCAAGGTGATGTCGGAAAAAGCTGAATTATTCTGGCCGCGTCATGAACTGTACGGTTTATTGTGGCAGCATCTAGCAAATACTGAAAACGGACAATTATTCCGTGAAAAATGTAAAGAACTAATTAATTGCAAATGGAAAAAGAACGAGTCCGTATGGATTGTTCCCGATATGCTTAGAAGAGAGGAAGACGAGCAACGGAATGTATTTCACGCTATCGCAGGAAAATGGATGGGCAAAGACCGACGACGAGGTTTCCCTTACACGTGGCTTATCAACCATCTGGGCGATGCGCGCCGTGAGGCGAGTCCCCGCAGTTTTTTATCCGCCCTTCGCCACGCCGCGTCCGACAATCTAAGACAGGATCAAGAGTACGCTCTTCATTATGAAAGCATCAAGCGAGGCGTGCAGGAAGCATCCAAGATCAGAGTGAGGGAAATGCAGGAAGATTATCCTTGGGTTGAAAATCTCATGAAACCATTAGGAGGCAAAATTAACGTTCCCTGCGATGTCGAAGAGGTAGAGAAATTATGGAAATGCGAAAATATACTGGAAGAATTGAAAAAGAGTATTAAATTAGCATCGGTGCGGCTGCCTCCTGCACATATCAATGAAGGTTTTCGTGGAGTAATTCTAGATCTAGCTCAATTGGGAGTCATCGAACAAGTCGCTGGCGATCGTATCAATCTTCCAGATGTATATCGGGTAGGTTATGGCATAGGACGCCGTGGAGGTGTAAAACCCGTTGCTCGAAATCGGGGCGACTGATTTTTTCTTTCACTATATCATCATTCCCCTCCCCCCTTTTTCGACGGCAAGACAGCGCAATGCTTCTATCACTTGTTCTTCCGTGAGATCGGACGTATCGACGACGACGGCGTCCTCCGCCTTTTTCAGCGCGCCGACGGGGCGCATCCGGTCGCGGCGGTCGCGTTCGTTCAAGTCTTCCAGCGTCTTTTCGTAGGTTACGCTTTTGCCTTTGGCTTCGAGTTGATCGCAGCGGCGGCGGGCGCGGATTTCCGGCCGGGCGTCGAGGTAGATTTTTAACTCCGCATCGGGAAAAACGACGGTGGAGATATCCCGCCCTTCCATAACGACGCCGCCATTGCGCCCCATCTCCCGCTGCAAGGCGACGAGACGTTCGCGTACGGCGGGATTGTCGGCGACGGGGGAAGTGGCGGCGCTCACTTCCGGCAAGCGGATGGCGTCGGATACATCCGCGCCGTCGCAAATCATGCGCAATTCCCCTTCTTTTCTCTCGAAATGGAGATGTGTTTCCAGCGCAAGGGCGGCGATGGCGTCCGCGTCGTCCAAACTCAATCCGGCGCGCAAGGCTTTTAACGCTATAGCTCGGTACATGGCGCCGGTGTCGATATAAATGAATCCCAGGCGGCGGGCGAGTTGGGCGGCGACGGCGCTCTTGCCCACGCCGACGGGGCCATCAATGGCAATGATGGGCTGGCTTCGCTTCATGCTTCGTTCTCCACGCTTCCCGGACTAAGACGTTGGCATAGCGTAAAGAAATCGGGAAAAGAAGTCGCGATCGGCGCCGTTCCGCGAATGACTGTCTCACCCGACGCCGCGAGACCGGCGACGGCCAACGACATGGCGATGCGGTGGTCTCCGCGCGAGCCGCACTCGGCGCCGCGAAAACTGGCGCCTCCCGCGGCGGCGAAGCCGTCCGCGCGTTCGGACAAGTTCGCGCCCATTCGATTCAACTCTTCGACGATGGCCGCGATGCGGTCGGATTCCTTCACGCGCAGTTCTTCCGCGCCTTCGACGGTGGAGGGCGTCGCGGCGCTGGCGGCCAACACGGCGAAGATGGGGAACTCGTCGATCATGCGCACCACCAAATCGCCGCCAATGCGGACGCCTCGCAAGGGAACGTAACGAATGCGGATGTCGGCCACCGGTTCGGCGCCGCAGTCGCGTTCGTTCTTCAAAGTTAAATCCGCTCCCATTTCGCGCAATGCGTCCAAGATGCCCGTGCGCGTGGGATTGACGCCGACGGATTCGATAAGAAGATCGGAGCCGGGAACAATGGCGGCGGCGGCCAGGAAAAAGGCGGCGGAAGAGATATCGCCGGGAACCAAAACTTCCCTCGCTTGAAGATGGGCGCCGCCCAGCAGCGTATGCGTCAATCCTTCGGTAAGAACATCCACGCCGAAAGTGCGCAACATGCGTTCGGTATGATCGCGGGAGGGTCCGGGTTCTTCGACGCAGGTTTCCCCATCAGCGAATAATCCCGCCAGCAGAACCGCCGATTTCACCTGAGCGCTGGCGACGGGCGTTCGATAATGGATGCCCTTAAGCGCGCCGCCGCGCACGGTCAGCGGCAGTTTGGAACCGTTTTCACGGCCTAAAAAGCGCGCTCCCATAAGGCTCAGAGGCTCGATAACCCGCTTCATGGGACGCGATCGCAACGAGGAATCGCCGGTGAGCGTCGCCGCAAAATCCTGGCCGGAGACGATGCCTAGCAGCAAACGGGTTCCGGTGCCGGAATTGCCCATATCGAGCACTTCCTCAGGCTCGCGCAAACCATGCGCGCCGCGCCCACGGACGATCAAATCGCCGCCGCGCCGTTCCCACGCCGCGCCCATTCGTTCGAACGCTTTAAGCGTGGCGATGCAATCTTCGCTTTCCAAAAATCCTTTTATAATCGAATCTCCCTGCGCCAACGACGCCAGCATGACGGCGCGGTGGGAGATCGATTTATCGCCGGGAACGCGAATCGCACCGCAGAGAGGCGCGGATCGCTTCACGCGGCAAACGCCCTGCAACAATGGATTGTCCATTTATTGATTTCCTGCATTTTGAGACTGGGAGACTTTGAGACTAGGAGACTAGGGGACTTATACCAAGTCTTATTAAGAATATGTCTTAAAATTCCCTCGCCCTCTGGGAGAGGGTTAGGGTGAGGGGATTATAAGTTCACTAATATCACCCTCACCTAACCTCTCCCAATCTTGGGAGAGGAATTTAAAACCAACAATCTCAATGCAGGTTGGTATTATCACTCCATCGCTTTGTACTCTTATCTCCGTGTTGCCACAGGTGGGCTACGCTTCGCTTTGAACCCACCCTACAGAACTTGTTGTATTGAATCACGAAAACGCGAAATAAAAAAGAAAGGCGCGAAACAACAATATTCATTCGCGCCAGGAATTCAATATTACCGCTAAATTCAATTGCTATCTTATCGTATCGGCCACTCTGCGCGCAATGTCGTTACTTCCCATGCGGGCAAGGAAACGGCGCCATCTACTTTTTTCAATGGCTTTTCGCTGGAGTCGCTCAACCAGACGGATTCCGGCGCTGGCTGCGGCCATTTCAAGTTTGCTTGAACATCCTGTCCCGATGCGCCATAGAGCCGCACGATCCACGCTTTGCCGTCATCGCTGGGTTTGAAGGCGATGGCGATGGCGCCTTGCGGCTCGATTTCAAGACGCGGCGTTGAGAGAGGCTGGCCGTATGCGCGCGCGGCGATGAGCGGTTGGCTCAAGCCCGCGGCGAAGCGCGCCGCCTCGTCAGGAGCGAACTTTCGATGCGGACGCAAGGCGTAGCGGAAGACGATGGGACCTTCCTGATAGGCGCGGTAATTGGTGCCCCAATGATTGTTCATGGCCCAAGAAAAGATTTCGGTAGTTGGTTCGACTTTTTTACGCCAGACGGCGGGATTGTTTTGCGAACCGAGCAGCGTAGCCGTAATGCCGCCGACCTCGACGAGCGGCGCATCCAACGTTACCCAGGTGATTCCCTTCTCACCGTTCGAGGCGTCCGCCCAACAGCCCACGGTAAACCAGTTCTTGCAGGCGCTGGGCATTTGATCGATTTCCGGCTGGATGGCGCCCAGCGGAACATCGAGAAGAAGTTTGCCGTTGGGGACATGGAACGGAAAAGCGAAGTTGACGCTCTCTTTGCCGCCTTTTTGGGCGAATTTCCAATCGCCGGGCTGGGGATTGGCGGGCGCTCTTTTTTTATCGACGAGATTCGTCATCACGACATAATCGAATCCAGCGACAAGACGCACTTCGCGTTGCAGGGAATTGCATCCCGGCGCATTCGATTCGATCAATAGAGACGCTACCAATGGGCCATTCTCTTTCACCGAAATTTTGACGGGTTCATTGCGCTGCAAATCGGCCAGATTGTCGCCTTCGAGGTAAAGATAATCGTTAAGCGCATAGCTGGAGTCCGCATCAACGAAATTGCCGTCAATGCCCTTGGCGCGCAGCCCAATAATTCCGCCCGTTTTCTCGTCGATGCTTACGCGCAATAGTCCATTGTCGAGCGCGGCGCCTTTGGCCTCTGCTTTCTCTTTCGCATAGGCGGCGCCTTTGGCGACAACGTAACGCCGCGAAGCGAACGGCGGAACATCGCGCGCCACGAACGCCAGTTCGCCATTGGCCAGGCGCTGCGATGGAACCGGCTTGCCATCCGCGCCGGTTACTCGGTCGCCCGCCGCCGATTGTTCTTTGGATAGAGTAACCAATTCCGTGCGCGGCCAGGACGAGGTATTGAAAACGTCGATTGCATTGTCCGGCGAATCCGGCCCCTTGCGGTTTTGCAATGCGGCGTCCAACAACTTGCGGCTCTGTTCGTCCGCTTGCAGAGCGTAGGATTGTTTGATATCCCATTGCTCTTTCGTCATTTGATTTTCGGGATCGGAAACGCTGCACCAAGCGCCCCACGTATGTTCGGAATAGAGCAGCGCATCACGCCATGCGTCTTCGAACTTATCCGCCGGGTATCCAGATGGATTCAGCATCGCCCATAAGGCTTCGGCTTGCGACAGCCGATCCGACGTGGCGCGGTTCATGGCTGTTTCCAAAGCCGATGAACCAGCGCCGTCCTCCCAATAAGGCGTCCAATCGCCGCGAACCTGCGGCAACCGATCGCCGTAATGCTTCTCAAAAGCGCGAAACGCCTCGCTCGTCGTGGTTATAACAAACTTGGGATAAAGATATTTCGTATTCCAATCCTTCACGAATTCGCAGATATTCTTATCGGGAACGGCGTTGTCGCCATGGCCGCTCCAGCGTAAGTAAGCGATATCGTAGGGATAATTGGAGCGATCCAGCTCTTCTTGGAAGTCCGCGACGAACTGGGACGACAGTTCGCGAATGATGTGGGAAAGAGCATAGCCTTTAAGCGGAATCCAAACCAGGACTTTTTCTTTTCCGGAGGGAGAAATCCAATAAAAAGGCTTATTTTCCCATTGAACGAGAATGTCGCCGATGCGGTCGAAATAATTCGGCGCGGTGGAGAAATATTTGATCCCGGCTTGCGCCATCGCCGTTACGGTTCCCCACGTATAGCCAGGGACGTCGCTAATCATGGCCGAATCGATGACGACTCCGCAGCGCTCAGCTAATACCGTCGAATAACGGAACAATTGAAGCAACTCTTCGGGACGGCACAGGCCGGTCAATTCGTTCAGGTACATTCCGTTCAGCCCTACCCAGCCTTTTTTCACCGCGTCGAAGAACTCGCCGCGCTGCGCTTCCGACATCCTATGCAAATATAAATCCGCCGCCCATAGAACTTCGACGTTCCATATAAATCGCGCGCCTTCCGGATAGCCCACCGTCTCTCGCGCATATTCGATGCCCGTTTGCAGATTCTTCATCTGCTTCTCTTCGATGGCCGTTTGTATATCCGTATAGCCGATATCCGTATGCGAATGAGGCAGGATGTAGACCAGCATTTTGCGCACGGGCTTTATAGTTATGCTGCGCGCGGCGAGCGTCTGGCCGTTGGCTTCAATGGCGATTTCGAGCGAGGCGGCTTTCGTTACTGCGGGCGCCGAAATTTCATATTCTTGCGAGCCTGCCTTGAGTTTAATGGGAATCGATTCGGCGCCAGCGACGCGGATCGCGGCGTCCGCCGGCTCTCCGATATGGCGCATGTTGATTCGGATCGGCTGGCGCAGTTGGCCGTCTTTTTCCAATAAAGCCTGGATCGATTGGCAGGCGTTGAAGAACGTCCGCCCAGCAACCTCCGCCAGTTCCACGCCAACGGGCGCTTCCAAGCCCAGCCAATCGTAAAGCATCCAGCAGCCGGAAACCGTGGCGATGCTGATTTTATTTTCGCCGGTTTTCAATACTTCCGCTGGAAAAGCGATTTCGAATTGGTATGGTTTGCCTTTATCGGGTTGGCCGTTGATGGAATCGTCGCCTGCGCCCGCAGGCAGGGATTGATCGTATGTACGATCGTTGATTTCGATCCGCAATTTGGGCGGAGATTGATTTTGAGAATCGAGCAAATCGAATTTGAGTTTGCATTGCCCAGCGCTTGGGGCGTTTTTTAATCCGAAAACAATCGCGAAAACATGCTCGCGGCCGCCCGCCCAACTGTCGGCGGGGCCGGGATGCGCGTAGGGCCAATCAAGTTTTGCTTCGGATTGGCCGACGATGAAGAAGCCGTCTTCGGAGAACCGATCGTATTGATTCGGCGCTAGCGCGAATTCGGAATTGTTACGATCCGGCTTGCCGATTTGCCAAAGCAACGCCGTCTCTTCGGCGGCAGGGACGGCAATGGGGGGGATGCAGAATAAAAAGAACAGAACAAACATTGCTTTTCGAATCATACTGGTTTTCATGGATTTCCTCCTTGGAAATTAGGTTGTTTTTTGGGCGTTTTTGAATCACGAAACCTCGAAATAAAAAAAAAGCACGAAAAAAAGCAAAAAATACACTTGTTGGAAGAGATCGCGCCGGATGATGTCATTTCAGTGAAATCCATATTAATCCGTGCTATCCGCGATTCGAAAATTTCGTGATTTCCCACCTTTTCGCGCTTTCGCGATTCAATACGATTGCTCACCATAGATTCATCCTACTATTCTTCACTCGTACTATGAGTTATTCGGATAAACAACGCCAATATCATGCGGTTTTCCATGATTTTTCGATCTCCTCCAACGTCCTTCCTTTCGTCTCCGGGACGATCATGAAAATAAACAGGAAGGAAAGGAAACTGATCGCGGCGTATATCCCAAAAGTAATGGCGGGACCGATGGAAGGGCTGTCGTTGAGCATGGGAAACGTTTGCGCCACGATGTAACAGGAAAACCATATAGTGAACGTGGCGATGGACATGGCGCGCCCTCGCACTTTATTGGGGAAAATTTCAGAACACAGGATCCACGGAATCGGCCCCATCGCGGTGGCGAAAGCCCCAGTGAATACGATGACGCAGACGAGGAGAGCGATTCCATTTTGCTGGGTATGAAACATCCAGCCTACCGATCCCAGCGCGGCGGTTTGGACTAATGTTCCTATCAATAATAGAGGTTTGCGCCCCAACTTATCCACAAAGGCGATGGCTACGAAAGTGAATAGTACATTGACCATTCCCATCCATACCGTGGAAGCGAAAGCGGCGTTCTTGACCGCTCCGGCGGATTCGAAAATCTTCGTGGAATAATAGATGATGGCGTTGATGCCGCAGAATTGTGAAAAGGCCATCATCATGACGGCGATCATGAGCGGCTTGAAATAAAAATGACTAAAGAGTTCGGAAAAGCGGCCCTCCTCTTGCTGGAGCGCAGCGCGGATGGAGGCGAGTTCAAGTTCGGCGCGTTCGGCGCCGCCCACCTTCGCCAAGATATCTTTCGCTTCGGCGTTGCGCCCCTTTTGCGACAGCCAGCGCGGACTTTCGGGCACGGGAAAGAGCAAGACGATGAAGGCCAGCGCGGGAAGCGCTTCCATGCCCAGCATCCAACGCCAACCCATCGCCGAGTTCCAGGCGTCGTCGCCCGCGCTTTGGATGAGTTTGTTGATAAAGAGAGTGACGAAGATGCCGATAACGATGCCCAACTGAAAGAGCGAACCGAGACGCCCGCGCCATTTTTCGGGGGAGATTTCCGCGATATAGACCGGGCAAATCATGGAAGAAGCGCCGATGCCCAAACCGCCGAGGAAACGGGCGGCGAGAAATTGCTCGAGCGTGCGGGGGACAGCCGACAAGATCCCCGACACGGCGTAAAGAAACGCGCAGATAAAGAGCATCTTCTTGCGTCCAAAACGGTCGCTGAGAAATCCCGCAAACATGGCGCCGGGGATGCAGCCCAGGATCGCGCTGGCGCCGACGGCTCCTTCCTGCGCAGGCGTCAGATTCAAATAACTCTTGAGGTATGTATTGGCGCCGTTGATGACGGCCGTGTCATAGCCGAACAGGAAGCCGCCGATTGAGGTAACGGCAGTAACGAAGAGAACGAAGCGAAGGCTGGCGGAAGCGGATGCGTTATTCATGGGCGAAGGCTCCAAGGGCAAAAAAGAATCATGGTTCTTATTTTTGCAAGCGCAGAGGGAAGCGCGCCATTGCGTAAATCAAACTCATTATTCCGAACGAACGAAGGCTTTTATAGTGACGCATTCTTGTTTGGGATTGGGATCGTTAGGACTAATCGTATACTCGCCAACGGCGGCGGGGACAATGAATACTTCGCCGAAGCGAACAACGAACGGCTCGAACGATCCATTTGGACTTTCTACCGTAATCGATTCGCCTTGCACCAGGCAAAGAACGTTTACTGCGCCCTGCGTGTGGTGGGGAACCGCCGAAGTGAACCAATGGCGGCGGGTTTCGATGAATTCCAATTCGTGAAGCCCCGTCCGTTCTTCGCGCCATCCCAGTCCTGCGCCGACGGCTTCGACGCGGTTAATTAATTCCCGCCGCGTCCATTCGGCGTGGCGCTCCCATTGAATCACCTTTTTGCCATGATGGATGTGAATAGGGCGCGGCTCGCCATCCAATCCCAAACGCCCCCAGTCCCACAATTTGAACGTGAAGATATAGGGCGTGGCGCTGATTTCCAGCACCATCGCGTTGCGTCCCGAACAATGGGGCGTTCCCGCCGGGATCAAAAAGTGGTCGTGCTTGCGGGCGGGCCATCGTTTCGCGAAACGATCGGCGTTAAAGGAAGGGCCGCCGTTTTGCGCCGCGAACAGCGATTCGATCATTTCTTGAGAACGAATTCCTTCTCTTAATCCTAAATAGACGCAGGCGTCTTCGCCCGCATCGACGATGTAATAGCTTTCATCCTGCGTATAAGCCATTCCGAATTGTTTGCGGATGTACTCTTCCGTCGGATGGACTTGAAAACTAAGGTTGCCGCCGTCCATGGTATCCAGATAATCGAAGCGAATGGGAAATTCCGCGCCGAAGCGGCGAAAGACATATTCGCCTAAAAGTTCTTTTGGTTGATAGAACACCAAATTGATCGCCGGGGATTCGACGACGACGCCTTGAAAATCGAACAGCAGGCTGTTCTCTTCGGGCACGCCGTTGAAACTCCAGCCGAAATTGTCCTGGGAAGGATCGAGTCCGAATTTCTCCTGCATCCATTTTCCGCCCCAAGGCGCGGGATCGAAATAAGGAACGACGCTGAAGGGACGCCGCGCCGTCTGCTGCAAAGCGCCGCGAATGGCTTCGCCAGTCGTCATTTTGGGCGAGTCCGATTGGACGGTATCCAACCAATAATCCCAGCGCTCCATGCTGTCCCGCTTCAGCCGATCGGCCACTCTCCAATCCACGAAAAAGGCTTGCTTGTATTGTTGCGGCGCCGGTTCATGGCGGTTCTTGACGCCGAGATTGTCCGACTCGCTGCGCCGGAAGCGCCATTGCGCTTCCCATCGCGGCAGATCGGCGTAAATCAAGATATCCGGTTCGTGGATCAACGATGCGCCGGGACCAATGATAAGAACGGCTCCCGATTCGATACTAGCGATTTTCGCCGTTAAATCGCGTTGTTTTTGCGCGTCGAAAAAGTCGTTCATGCGCAATGGTGAGATGCGCCCAAAGACGGGATCGTCCGTCAAATCCAGTTGAATAAGATCTTCGATTTCTTTAGGAGAAAGGAATATTTCCTGCGACGGATAGACGCGATTCAGCGGGAGTAAATCCCACAGCGGCGTCAGAATCGCTTCTTGGCGAACGCCGGGATAACATTCGACGGCGAGAACGATTTTGGCTTGGTTCGATCTTCGAATCGCGTACGCCAGTTGAAAGCCGATGGCGGACCATCCTTGCCAACATTGATCTCGATATCCTTTGATTTCAATGCAGGGCGTTATGTTGAATTGTCCATTATTCATATATATTCAATATCCTCGTGAAATAAAATCTCGGCGCCGAGAAGTCCGGCGGACGTCAAATGTTGGGCGGAAACGACTTCGACGCCATTCCAACTGATCCAGGCGTGGCGATTCACCCATTCTTGGATGAAGGGAAGAATGCGTTCGGCGCTGCGCATAATCCCGCCGCCAAGAACGATCTTATCCGGGGCGAAGAGATGAATCATGGAAACGGCCACGGCGCCCCAAATCCGCAAGCTGTAATTGAGAATTTTCTGAGCTTGGGCGTCTTGGCGATCCGCCCATTGGAAGAGGGAACGAAAATCGACGGCGCCGTCCTGCGCCCAAGGACTCGAACGACATTCGGGACGATCGCGAAGCATCATAGGCAGCGCCCAGGTGGAGGCCAAGGCTTCGGGACAGCCTCGGCTGGGGCAAGTGCAGGAGCGTCCGGACGGATCCATCATCAAATGGCCGCCCAGCAATCCCGCCTGTCCGTTCTTGCCGCGCAGCGGCTTGCCTTGAATCAAGACCGAGGTTCCGATTCCCGTTCCCAGCGCAATCATCACGAGATTGTCGCATCCGGCGCCCGCGCCGTATTTCCATTCCCCCAGCAAGGCGGCGTGGGCGTCGTTCTCCAATTTGATCGGCAGATCGAAACGTTCTTTGGCCCACGCCGTAAAATCGATTTGGGCGGCGTCGTCGAATTTATGATTGGTCGACAAGATTCGGTTGCTCTTACGGTCGACGAGACCGGTGCTGAGAAAGCCAATCCCTTGGATTTTATGAAGAGACAGGCCGCATTGACGGAGCAAATCGCGAAAGTTGCGTTCGATTTCCGGCAGGCGATCCCGCAAATCGCCTTCGGAATGAGCGTCCAGCGTCATGGAGCAGAGAATCGTTCCCGTCTCGACGATTCCCAGTTTGATTTGAGTTCCTCCAAGATCGGCGGCGAAGACTCTCATTTATAGGACATCCTTTGGATTTCGATGGTATAGACGAAGCGATCGGCGCGGTAGTAGCAGAGGTTGTATTCGATAGGCCGGCGTCCCGGATCCGAAACCAGCCGTTTGCGGACGAGAACAGGACTTCCCGCCGCCACATCCAGGATTTTCGCGAGTTCCGGCGCGGCGGGAATGGCGCTGATCTCCTCATTGGAATACACGGCCACAGTGGAATAATCCGATTCGAGCATCTCGTAAAGAGGACGCGTGAAATCGGCGTTTTCATCGATGGCGACGCGGGGGTGAAAGTACGATACGAACAATACGACCGGCTCGTTTTTGAATCCCTTCAAACGCTTCAAGCATAATACTTTCGAGAGCGGCTTGATATGAAAATTGGCGCTGGTTTCGGAATCGGAAGCGATCCATTCGACTTGCAGTTTCAAGGTTTCGAATTTCGTTCCCTTTTGTTCCATTTCGTGCGTAAAGCTGTCCCAGGCCGACAAACTCGTCGACATGCGGTTCGAGACCGCTTTGGTTCCTACGCCTTTTTTGCGTTGAAGCAAGCCTTCTTGCACCAGGCGCTGCGTCGCATGACGCACCGTATTGCGGCTGATGCCCAATAACTTCGCAATTTCTTCTTCCGGCGGAAACAATTTGCCGTTCTGGTATTCCTTTTTGGCGATCATATCTCGCAGCAGTTCTTCCACCTGAATATGAAGGGGAATGTTCGATTTATGATCGACTTTCAATCTCATGGCGTTGGTCCTTATCCGCATCGATCTATTCTTTTCCCAAAAGGGCGAACCATCAGTATCAAGTCCAGTTTACGCTCGCCTTGACGAGATCGACAAGAAGAAGCCAAACGCCAATCCCGCGCCTTCGATTCGATCCACCATCCCTCCGCCGCAAAATATTTTTTGGAAAATGAGAAAAATCCCTTGCATTCCGCCGGAAAACACTATATGTTCATACATACGGACAATCTATCATAACGGCGGAACGGGTTTTGTCAAGAAGAAATCGTTTGCTAAAGGCAACTTCGTTCGGCCAAAACGCAGGGAGACAAAAAGCATGTCTGCGACACGCGCCTCAAAAGGATTCACTCTCATCGAATTGCTGATCGTTGTGGCGATCATCGGGATTTTGGCCGCGATTGCGGTTCCCAATTTTCTGAATGCGCAAACCAAGGCCAAGGTCACCCGCGCCCATTCGGATTTGAAAGCGCTGGGCACGGCCATCGAGATGTACGGCATCGACCGCAATACGTACCCCGGCGGCGAAGGATTTTGGGGGGGAACGAAATGGTGGACGAAGCACACGTATCGTTTCCATGTTTTGACCACACCGGTGGCTTACATGAGTTCCGTTCCCATCGATCCGTTTCAGACCAGCAATCCGCAGAGGTTGAACGCCTCTTTGGGAACCATTTGGGACGGCGGATACGTCTACGACGAAGAGAAGCGCCCCGGCGGCGGCGCGGAAACGATGAAACTGTACGGTCCAAGTTTCAAATACGCCGCGCGCAGCCCGGGGCCGGCCTTGAATTGGGCGTCGGAAATCTCCCATGGAAACCGAATCGTCATGTATGAAGGGTCCAATGGACTGGTGAGCAACGGCATTCTCGCCGTATTGGGACCGGGAGGCACGGTTTATTGATTCCGCGCGCCGAATGATAAGAATTTAATGGGATGGGAAATGTCCCTTCCGAAAACGTGCGATCCCAAAAAGGAAAAGGAGGTGAAATAATCGCATTATTTTACGAGTAAAGTCGAATGGCGGCATCATGCAACCAATATAAATTTAAAGGAGGATTAGGATGAAGCGGTCAATTTACATTACTCTGCTGATGAGCCTGTTTGTTTTTCCACTTGCCGGTTCGGCGCAATATCATTACAAATTGGGACCGGATTGGACCGTGGGCAATGGCGTGTGGGTAGTTGTGGATGAAGTGGAATTCTTCGGAAACGATGCGAGGAACAACCGCGTATTGGTTTCCACGAACATCGACAATCCCGATTGGCTTCCCGTGCACGCCTGGATCAACAAAGATTTTGGTACGGACTACACCGTGAAATGCGACGTCCGCATGGAATCCTGGATCGAACCCGATGCGGAAGAGTTGCCGATGGATTTGAGCCGGGGCGGAGTGGCGGTTCGCTTGAAACCGGCGGGAAGCAACGAATCTACGAACGCCAAAGACGATCGCGCCATCAACATGCTTTTCCATCACGATTTCGATACGATCGAATATCTCAACGATTACCGCGCATGGGCGAATACGAACGACGGAGAGTTTACGTGGGAAAAAGGCGTGATGTATACGTTTGAACTCGCCGTCGCGGGCAATCAAGTTACTGGGAAAATATACAAAACCGAAGATGGTCCCAACAACGCTTTCGAATTGAAGCCGTGGACGGATGCTTCCTTCGCCGACCGGGCGGCTGGATTTCCGGGACTGACGGGAAGCAATACAGATGGAATCACGACGGTTTTCGACAATTTTGAAGTGATCGCGGGCGGCAATGTCGTTTTCTCGGACGATTTCGAAGGCGGCCTGGAAAGGATTCCGCAAACCGCCGGCCTTAGCGACAAGTGGGTATTCGGAGAAGGCGGGTATTGGGTTGTCAGCAATGGAGTTCTTTACGGCATCGCCACCAGCCGGTTGGATCCGAAAAAGATATGGTATAAGGAAGAGATCGCGGGCGGCGCTTCCATCAAAGCCGACGTAAAGATGATCTCGTGGCATGGCGGGGTTTACCTTCCCGGCAACAATTGGCAGGGAGATTTAAGCCGCAGCGGCGTTTCGCTGCATATTCAACCCGAAGGACGGGGCGGCGGACGCGCACCCAGCGACCGGGGGCCGGGAGAAGCTCGCGGCATCGTCATGCTGCTTCACGATAATACTCAAACGGTCGAATTTTTGAACGATTTCGTAGCATGGGCCAATCTGGACGACAACACGATTCCCTGGACCATCGGCAACTGGTACACATTCGAGATGCGGTCGGATGGATTTACGGTGGAAGGAACTTTTACGGATCGAAGCGATCCTGCCAACACCGTTGAAATGACTCCGTGGACATTTCCCGGCATCCAGGATCGTTTCGATGGATTTGCAGGTTTGGGGGCAAGTACAGTATCCGGCGAAGTCGCCGCTTTCGACAATGTGGAAATCCGGGACGAAAACGGCAATCTTCTCTTCGCCGACGATTTCGAAACGTTTGTCGGCGTTCATGAGTGGGCAGTCTATTAATCGCAGTTCCTCCCGTAGTATGATGAATGGATGGGAAGAGAGTCGCTTCCCATCCATTCTTTTTTGATAAGGCAAGCAAGAATAGGAGAATGTTTAATCCGAACGAATTGCAAGCAGAACAAAAGCCGTTTCGCATCCACTCGCTTATAGGAGGATTTCATGATGAGTTACGACCGGAATAGCCATCACGATCGTTCGAATAATAGCGAAAAGGCGGATATCAGCCGCCGTAGTTTTCTTGGCGGCGCCGCCGCGTTGGCCGCTTTGAGGATGGAGACCGCCGCCGAGGCGGTGGAATCCTCCGACCGCAAGACGGCGGCTGCGTCCGATTGGCCTCGCGGGAAATCGCTTCGCGTCTTGCCGGTTTTGGTTTATCACTTGGAAGCGCCGAAAGAGATGGCCAGCTGGCGCAGCTACGGCGATATCCACACGCAAAGCGACGTGGAGGCGGAAGCCAAACACATCGCGGGGGAATTGAAAGATTTTGCGGAAAAAGCGGAATTCCCCATCGAAGTACTTCCCGTCCGTCTCATCAGCGGCGACGCCCAAGCAAAAGAAGCCGCCGCCAGCGGCGCGGATGCGATCTTGATTTACGCGGCGAGCGGCGGGAGTTCTCTCTATGCGGCTTTGGCGGAATCGAAAGCCGCCAAGGTCATGTACATCCGGCATAAAACCAAACCTTATTATCTCTATTATGAAATCGCGCATTGGAGATTTCTGCGGAGAAACGAAGACGCTATGGCGGAACCCAACATGGACGCCGAGGATATCGTCATCGACGATTACGGCGAAGTCTTATGGCGAATGCGCGCGATTTACGGCCTTAAAAACGCCAAAGGAACCAAGATGCTGGCGATCGGGAGCCTCGCCGCCTATAGCGAACCGGCGCAGAATATCGGTCCGCAGCACGCCAAGGAAGTATGGGATTATGAAATTGAAATCGTTCCCCGCGAGGAGTTCGCCAAAAGAATCGCGGACGTCCGATCCAACGAAGGATTGATGAAAGAGATCGAAAGCCAAACCAAAGCCTTTTTGGGACGCCCCAATCTGACCTTGCAAACCAAGCGGGAGTATGTTTTCAATTCCATTCTCGCATGGCATATCTGCCGCGAGTTGCTGCAGGAAAAACAAGCGTTTAATTTCGGATTCGATTATTGCATGGGGCGGGAGGTCATCGAAATGCTGGGCACTCCTCCTTGCCTGGTTTTGGCTATGGCCAACGATGCAGGATATACGGCGTATTGCCATACCGATCTATCGCATACTTGCCCCGGCGTTTTGCTGCGGTGGATTGCCGGGAAGCCTACATTCGTATGCAATACGCATTTTCCGCACGACGGCCA
Source organism: Candidatus Omnitrophota bacterium (assembly GCA_040755155.1). NCBI lineage: Bacteria > Pseudomonadati > Candidatus Omnitrophota > Candidatus Omnitrophota bacterium. The sequence continues at coordinate 19,589 of JBFMBP010000076.1, forward strand.
ACTCACGGTCGCCCATTGCGCGGCCCCCATGCGCATGAACGGCCATAGTCTGGAACCGGTTACGATCATGACGCATTACGAGTCGGATTTTGGCGCCGCTACCCGCGTCCATTATCCAATCGGACAAACGGTAACCGTCGTTATCCCCAATTTGCATTGCAGCCAATGGCAGGGTTTTCGGGGCAAAATCGCCGCTTGCCCCTCTCTGGCGGCTTGCCGTTCGCAAATGGACATCGAGTTCGACGGCGATATGGCCGCTTTTATTAAGGAGATGGAAGGATTTCATGCGCAAGTCGTATATGGCGATTATCTGCGGGAAGTGGGATATGCGCTAAAAAGAATACAAAAAATCGAATGGCGAAATTTTAGTTGAACGGGGAAAGATCAAAGGCTAACTTCGCTTTGCCTATGCGACTCCCCATTCTTTTTCCTAGTATGATGTTAAGGTGAACTTAAATCTCCTCACCGAAAGGGAATATCTTTACCCAACAGTTTTTGAGGTCTGAATCAAGATGGCCAGGATGGGAAGGAGAGGGGGCTTGTTGAATCGCGAAGACGCGATGGGGGAAAAAAACACGAAAAAAATAAAAAGATTATAAAAAGCGGCGCCAGGGATAACCTCAAAAAAAGATATCCCCTCGGATTTATAACTATTAAAAAATTGGTAAACCGGGGCGGCAAAGCTACGGCGTTTTATTTTTCTTTTCCATCTTTCTTTTCTGCGATCTGCGGGAGAAGATCGATGGAAGGAAAACTAAAACTATCCTTGCCGCCCTGCGGTTCGATCCAATGTTTTTTTCTCCGTTTACCGATTTCGCCAGGGGGCTTCATGCCTTATAGGCAAGCCGGTTCCCAAGCGATCGTTTCGCCATGCCGATCCCGAAGGAAAGGAAGGATGAGACGATCGTGAGTTCCACCCCCGCTACTCGTTCACCGATGCCCACCCTAAAAGGCTGAGCAAGGTTATCGAGGATGCCATCTTCTTCGACTTCGCTATTTACAGGCGAGTGCGGCGGGGACTGCTCGGCGCGCGCCGTGAGAAGGTCCCTCGATTATTATGGGGGAGGCTGCATTTTTGAAGCCATAACGGGACTTGGGGACTTGGGGAGAGGATTTGTCTCCCATTTGCTGGTGGTGGGCTACGCTTCGCTTTGAGCCCACCCTACGCGGCTAGCCTATGCAACTTATGGGTTAAAAAAAACCTTGCCCTTACCGCCTCCCCTGCGATTGGAAAAAATCGTGAAATTCGCGGCGTTTTATTGCGCATCTTCGAGGAGCGATTCTTCAATCAGCAAAGGAGAATGATTGGTTTCCGGCTCGGCGTTGTTTTCCAGGAATTGCATGAAGTTGCTATACGTTACTTTGAAGAGAAGGCCGGAAGCGGCGAAGACGGCTAAGCACCATTTGGCGGCATCCCATTGAGCGATATAGAAACAGGAGATGGCGATAATCATAGAGGAGACCATTGTCGTCCCCAAGACAGCGATGCCCAAACCCGCCAGGATCGGCCAAAATCCCATTGATTTCACGCCTGCTTTTTGCGCAATCGGTCCCCAGAAGCCCATCGGACGCGCCTTTTTATAAAAGGCGATCAGCGTTTCGTCCGCATCGGGCTTCGTTAGCAAGGCTACCGTCAACCAGAGAAGACAGGTTAATCCCATCGAGCAAAATACGACGAAATATTCCGAACTTTCCTTGGGCAGGATGAAATAACGGAAGATGACGTATCGATTCAATAGAAAGATCAAGGGACCGCCGAACGAAGCGGCGAGGCGAGCCTTGGCGTTGAAGCGCCACCACCACCATTGCCCCCAGTTGGCCGTCAGTTCCGCCGAAGAGAGTCCCAGCATGAAGACGGAGATATCGATCACGTTTTCCGCCGTCGTCGCTACTAGAATCGCCAGGAGCATGATAATGAAGTTGACGAGCCGCCCGACGTTCATGTAATGGCTCATGGCGGCGCCTTTAACAAAATACCTTCTATAGATATCGTTGAGAACCACCTGGGCGCCGAAATTGAGATTGGAACTGACGGTGGACATGATCGAGGCGAGGATGGCGATGATGGACAGCCCTAATAAACCGCCGGGAATATAATACCCCAGCAGCATTCCATACGCCAATTCCTTGTTGATGGTTCCATCGTGAAGTCCCGGCCATTTCACCATAGCGCCCAAGGCGGGAAGCGTTAGAATCGCCAGCATAAAGAACAAGACGATTTCCGTCCAGAAATACATCTTCGAAGCTTCCCGCGAGTTGCGGCAGGAGATCAGGCGCTGCCCTTCCATCGCTCCCGCCATCGGCGCCACGTCGCCGCCGTAGCCGACCGCCGTGCCGATGGTCCAGGCGATCACTCCCACCAAGCCGAGCATTTCATGACTCAGGGGGGGATGCCAGCTGACGACGGAAGGACCGTATTGACTCACCAAGGCGGCGTATAATCCTTGCGGGCCGCCAAAATCGTTCAACACCACACCCATCAACAAAAGGGACGCCGCCATAATAATCAAGGCTTGAATCAAATCGGCCACTACGACGCCGATATAGCCCGAAAGAGTTACATAAAACAAGAGAACGGGAAGCACGTACAAAAACGTTTCCCATTTATCCCAACCCAGCAAGGTATAGGACACTTTGTGCATTCCCAACAATCCCGAACCGGTCCAGGCGACCATGGCGATGAAAGCGCTGCGAAAAGCGACCCAAATCCGCATGGTTGCGCCCGCCCGCCCCGAAAACCGCAACTCGTAGAACTCCGGCGAAGTGAATAATTTCAAACGGCGCCAAAAGAGGGCGAAGAGGATGCCCCCGATCATGAGGGCCAAGCCAAAGCGGCTGATATACCACCAGCAGATAAACATTCCGCAGATTACCGTCATTCCGCAGTAGGCGGGGGCTACGTCCCCGTTGATGCACGTCGCCGCATAGGAGACGCCGTTCAACCACCCTGGAAGCCTGCGCCCCGCTAGAAAATAATTTTCGATGTCTTTCTGGGCGAATCGCCGGTAATAAAGACCCATAGCCAAGAGGCCTATCATATAGACGGCCATGACGATGTAATCCGAAGGCTGCAGTTGTACTTGAGGCAAAGCGGAATCCATAATTCTTCTCGCAATTATTAAAGTCGGCGCTGGAGCATTTGAGTCAATGCAATTCTCTGCTTATCAGAAATAGGAAAGATCCCTCACCCTAATCCTCTCTCAGAGGGCTGATCTTTACCCACAAGTCGAGGGGATTACTCAAGGGCAAAAACAACCTTGCTCTAGGCGCCCCATTAATCAAGGGCGGAAGGAAGTTTCATTTTTCACATTTTCGAACCGCGAAAACACGAAAGGGCGCGAATACCACGAAAATTTCGAATCGCAGATTTCACGGACGATTCGGATTCTATGGAGTTAACATGTGTTTTTCCCTCCCAGCCTTGAAAGGCTGGGCTATTATCAAATGCCCCTTTAAAGGGGCAAACGACAATAGCCGTTTTAACGGCGGGTTGACTAACCAACTTGGTTATTCTTTATTCCCGACAATCTCGATTCAGGCATTCATAATTCCTCAATACTTGTGGGTAAAGATCAGCCCAGAGGGCGAGGGAACAATTTCAATTGAAATAAAGCACTTGACGAATATCGCCTTCACGAAAGTCCTCGGAAATTTCTTAAAGGAGAGGATGAGGTTCGGCGTTTTCCTTGATTCGGCGAAATTCCATCGCGCAGCGATGCAGAGCGCGGGGAACGTGGAAGCAACCCTTCCATTTTCCGCCTTTCAGATTCAGCAAGACTTCCCCTCGGCGGTTCAGATATCCAAACCATTCGCCATAATCGGGATCGGCGAAATGCGGCCAGCTGTATTCATGTACTTTTTCGAACCACTCCCAGCATTCGGCGCGGCCGGTTAAAGAATAACCCATAATCAAGGCGACCAAGGCTTCCAGATGCACCCACCAAAGTTTTTGATCCCATTCCAGCTGCTGCGGCGGTTTGTCCTTCACATCCCGGTAGTAGAATAGGCCGCCGTATTCCTTATCCCATCCGAATTCCAGAATATGAAGAATCGCGTCGACGCACAAGCCGATGCGCTGGGCATCCGGCTGGCGGCGGGCGATGTCCATCACGAACCACATGGCTTCGATTCCATGGCCGGGGATCATGATGCGGCCTTCCATCGAATCTGCGCGCCGCCCGTCGGGATAAACGTTTTCGTATAGCAGCAACGATTCCCGGTCGAGAAACAAATTCAGAATTTCATCGACGCTTGAAGCGACGGTCCGTTCCAGAATCTCCGGCTCCAGCATCCATTCCATTTCCAGGCATAAATTGGAAAGGATCATGGGAAGAGCGAAGGATTTCATATCGCGCGTCCCGGGGAAGACTTTACTATATTTCCCTTTGGGATTCTCTTTTCGCTTCAGGATATTTTGGAATGTCCGCTCCGCGATGGCCTTGGATTCTTCGTCGCCCGACGCCAAGGCGTATTGGCTGAAGGCCATCGCCGCGAAGCAATCGGAGAAGATGTTATAGGGTTGAACCAACGGTTTTCCCTCTCGCGTCAAGGAAAAATACCAATTTCCCTCTTCATCGCGACCATGTTTCTTGAGAAACTCTGCGCCATGCCGGGCGATATCCAGCCAGGAAGATTTTTTTTCGATACGGTTATAAAAATACGAGAACATCCAAACCTGGCGCGATTGCAGCCAGACGAATTTATCCGTATCGAACCAGTCGCCGTTGCGAGCTAGGCAGGTGATATATCCCCCATGCTCCTTATCGATGGAATGGCATTCCCAAAAGGGAATCACGTCCAGCATTAGAGCATTCCAATAACGCTTTTCCCAGGATTCGAAAATTTGTTTCATACTCGCGCATCCTCTATGTTGCTTCTGGTGGGCTACGCTTCGCTTTTAGCCCACCCTACATATCTATTGTCGATCGCCGTCTGGGAAGAAGAGTGGGAATAATTTGTTGAAGGATTTTCCGGCTTGGCTTTCTTTTGTCAAATCCCATAAGGATACGTCTCTCGTTCTCATGCCGAATCCGGCGGCAATCCATCCTTGCGTCCAAC